>DAOUFU010000231.1:0-16022 GCA_034429275.1 Anaerolineae bacterium
CGCGCTGGTGGTGTTTTGCCTGCTGTGCATCGGCACGGTGGCGTTCACCCGCTGGTTCATCTTCGATTCGCCGACCGATCTCAACGTCAAACTCTATGCCGGTCTGGGAACAATCGGCCTGGCAGAACAAGACCAGACCGCGCGCGTCGTGCGCGCTTCGGGCAGCGTCCCCGATGCCGCCACTATGACCACCGATCCGCTCTCCCAGGGCTACCTGGAATTTTCTGATCCCTATGACGGCACCGTGGTCGCCACCGCCACCCTGCGCCAGAACAGCCAGACCCGCCTGATCAACGCCACGCGTCCGCGCTTTGACGTCAGCGACGATCCCTATGTGGTGCGCCTCTCGCACCTGGCCGGGCGGCTGGATGTCTGGGTCAGTGAGGGCCTCAACCGCGAGATTCGCCTGGTGATCAGTACGCCCTATGGCACCGTGCGTATTGGCGAACCGGGCAATTTCCTGATTGCCGTCCGCAGCGATCCGGGTTACGTCAGCGTGGTCGCCCGCAAGGGCAGCGCCACGCTCGAAACCGACCACCATCGGCCCCAACTGCTCACTGCGCCATCCCAGGGCGTCTACCGCGACGGTGATCCCACCGTCACCGTTGGCCCTGGCCCGGTCGATTTGCTGCCCGACTGGGACTTCAGTGCCTCAACGACCGAAGACTGGTCAGTGGGCTGGAATTGCACCTTTGCTCGTTCCTCTGAATATCCAGATGCCGTGCCCGGCACCTTCAATTACGCCCGCGAGGATGGGCGAGCCGTCATCCACATCACCCGCTATATGACCGAGCCGGCCCCCGGCGATACACTTTGCATCCGCTACCTGAACACGCCCGAAACCGGCCTCGACGTCACCGGCTACGACGATCTTCGCCTGCGCGTCTCGATGCGAATCCACCACCAAAGCCTCAGCGCCTGCGGCATCCTGGGCACCGAGTGCCCCATCATGCTCAAGATGACCTATCTCGACATCCATAACGTCCCCCAGGTCTGGTATCACGGCTTTTACGTCCGCTTCGATCCCAACCAGGGCGGCAAGAAAATCTGCGATAGCTGCGTTGAGGCCCACGAGCAGATCAGCAAAGACACCTGGTATTCCTACGAGTCCGGCAACCTGCTGACCGATTACTACACCGAGACCAGCAGTCTCCAGCCGCCCGCCTCGATCATCTCCCTGCAGTTCTATGCTGCCGGGCACGAATATGACGTCATGCTCGACGAAGTTGCCCTGATCGCCTCGAAGGCAGACGAGAACGGGTTCTCAGCCTTCACTATTCCGTGATTGCCCGGCGATCCCGCGCGTGCTATACTGGCCCTGGTGTGCCGGCTCACCAATCGCCCGGCCCCGCCCATCCTGGATTCGCTCTGGAGTATGCCGGATGCTCGACACCACTACCGTCAATAACCTGCTGCTGGTTCTCGTCACCGCCGCTGGGGCTGTGATCAGCGCCGTCTGGCTCGGCCTGATCCTGTGGACCTGGCGCGACATGAAACAGCGCAGTCGCGATCCCTTCGCTCAGATCGCCGCCTCCCTCATGGTCGCCGTGCTGGGCCTGGTGGGCGTCGTGATCTACGTCATGCTGCGCCCGCAGGAAACCCTTGCCGAAGCCTATGAGCGCTCGCTGGAAGAAGAAGCCCTGCTGCAAAACATCGAGGAAAAACCGATCTGCCCCGGCTGCGGACGCCCTATCAAAGAGGCCTGGCAGGTCTGCCCCTACTGCCACACCAAGCTGAAGAAGCCCTGCATCCACTGCGGGGAAATGCTCGAACTCGCCTGGAACCTCTGCCCCTACTGCGCCACGCCCCAGGTGGCCTATGACCAGGAACCGGTACGCGGTGCCCGCCCATCCCAACAGGTCCGCCCGCAGCCGCGCCGCCCTGTTCCGCCCCAGGCTTCCGAGCCTGCCGATGTGCAATTTGTGGATGATTCGGGAGATTGAAGCCCGCCTGTGAAAATCCTGGCCCTTGAGCGCGAACAGCCCGGCCTGGC
Organism: Anaerolineae bacterium; assembly: GCA_034429275.1. Taxonomy (GTDB): domain Bacteria; phylum Chloroflexota; class Anaerolineae; order Aggregatilineales; family Aggregatilineaceae; genus DAOUFU01. The sequence goes on from DAOUFU010000231.1 coordinate 1,994, forward strand.
CAGCGCAGACTTCGCGCCCTACCTCGAAGCCGAAGCCCGCCGCGCCTGGGAGCTTCACCAGTCCGGCGTGATCCGCGAGCTGTACTTCCGCGCCGACGAGCCGACCGCCGTGCTCGTGCTCGAATGCCCGGACCTCGACTCGGCCCGCGCAGCCCTGGCGACTCTGCCGCTGGTCCAGGCCGGGCTGATCACCTTCGACCTCATCCCCCTGCGCGCCTATCCCGGCTTCGCCCGGCTGTTCGCCGCGCCCGGCCCGTGATGCCTACATGATCAGCGTGAGCAACACGCTCACCGTGAGCAAGCTCAACAGCGTGCTCAGCAGAATGGTCATGGTAACAAACTGCGCCTCACCGTTGAACTCGGTCGCAATCACCCCGCCGATCACCGCCGTCGGCAGTGCCGATTCCACGATGGCGACATCGCGCGTCAGCCCGTGCATCCCCAGCAGCAGGGCCAGGCCGAAGGCAATCGCCGGGGCCACCACCAGCCGGATTCCCGATGCCGCCAGCGCCGCCCACAGGTGATCGCGCCGCAGGCTCGCCCGCGCAAGCTGCATCCCCAGCACGGCCAGCATCGTCGGCACCGCCGCCTGCCCCAGCACGCGCACCGCCCGCTGGAACGGCACATCCAGCGTGATGCCCCCCACATTCAGCGCCACCCCCAACGCCGCCGCATACACCAGCGGCACGCGCAGCACATTCATCAGCGCCGCGCGCGTCGAGAGCGTCCCGCGCGAAGCCAGGAACACCCCCACCGTGTACGAGATGATCGCCGTCGCGGTGAAGAACACCACCGCCCGCTCTTCGCCCGCCGGGCCAAAGGCAAACCGGTTGAGCGGCAGCCCATAATTCCCCGCGTTGATCAACGTGCACGCCAGGATGAACGCGCTTTCCATCCGCCGATCCAGCCGCATCAGCCGGGCAGCCTGCCACGCGATCAGCGCGACCGCCAGCGACATGCCCCACGCCACCGCCACCAGCTTGAGCGCGTCCCCGCCCGCAAGGTTGGTGTTCGCCATGCTGTCGAAGATCAGAAACGGCGTGAACAGGTAAATCACATAGCGCGACAGCGTCTTGGGATCGAGCGCGACCACGCGGTCCAGCGCCACCACAATCCCCGCGATCAGAAAGATGGGCAGCACGATGTTATAGGCGATTTCGATGAAAGTTTCCATGGGCGGCGCTGTGTATCCCTCTTAACCCTTCACCACGTCCCCGGCCCGCAGCACCTTGAGGAAATTCGTCTGACTGCCGATGCCGAACGGCATTCCACCGATGATGACCAGCAGGTCATCATCGCCTACCATGTCCGATTCAAGCGCCATCTTCACCACCACCTGGCTCAGTTCGTCAATGGTCTTGAATTCGGGCACCAACATTGGCAAAACGCCCCACACCAGCGCTAGCTGCCGGTACGTCCGGTGATTGGGCGTTGCCGCCAGAATCGGCGTATCCGGGCGCACCCGCGCCACGCGCCGCGCGGTATAGCCGGACCATGTGCTCGCCACGATCAGGCTTGCCCCCAGCGTGCGCGCCAGCCGGCTCGTCATGTGGCTGATCGCCGCCGGAACCGAACGTTCCTTCTCACCCCGAATCGTATCGCGCCGCAGGTCGTCGGGATGCAGTTCCTCGTGTTCGCGCAGGTAGCCCTCCGCAATCGCCGCGATCCGCACCATCGTCTCCACCGATTGCAGCGGGTATTTGCCGATGGCCGTCTCGCCGGAGAGCATGATCGCGTCCGAGCCGTCGAAGATGGCGTTCGCCACATCGGTAGATTCGGCACGTGTCGGGCGCGGGTTGTCGATCATGCTTTGCAGCATCTGTGTCGCCGTGATGACCGGCTTGCCCGCCGCGTTACACTTTTTGATGATATTCTTCTGGTGAACCGGCACCTGTTCAGCAGGAGTCTCCACGCCCAGGTCGCCGCGCGCCACCATGATCCCGTCCGACTGTTCCAGGATTCCCTCGAAATTCTCCAGCGCCTCGGCTTTTTCGATCTTGGCGATCACCCCCGCGTCGCCATTGAGATGACGCATCAGCCACCGCAGCTCGCGCATGTCATCAGCCGAGCGCACAAACGACAGCGCGATATAGTCCACCTCGTGCGCCAGCGCAAACGCGATGTGTTCGCGGTCATCCGGCGTGATCGACGAGATCGACAACGCCGTATCCGGCACACTGACGCCCTTCCGCGAGCGCAGCAGCCCGCCCGTAATCACCTCGCACCGCACGTCGCCGCCCACCTTCTGCCGCACGACGAACTCCAACTGCCCGTCATCCACCAGCAGCCGTTCGCCCACGTCCAGGTCGGCCAACACTTCGACATGCGGCAATGGAATTTCAAACGGCTTTTCTTCGTCGAGTTCGGTCCGGCTGGTCAGCGTGATTTTGTCTCCAGCAGTCAGTTCGAGTGGGTCCTGCACAAGCTTCCCCAGCCGGATTTTTGGCCCTGGAATATCCGCCAGGATGGCCACCACCCGCTTTTCCTCTTCCGCCAGGCGTCGAATATTCAGGATATTGCGCGCGTGCGTCTCGTGATCGCCATGGCTGAAGTTGATCCGCGCCACGTCCATCCCCGCCCGGATCATCGCCCGCAGCATTCCCACATCCTGCGATGCCGGGCCAATCGTCGCTACAATCTTGGTCCGCTTGTGGCTGTCCATACTCTCCGCTCTCTCCTCGCTCACGGCCACCGGGTTAACCCCGCCGCCGCCTGGCTGTTGTTTCCACAAACACAAGCCTGGGCGGGGTCATCACGCCGCCCAGGCTTGCCAGTTCCCCTACAACCGTCAGATCAAACCCTGCCTAGAGGCTGCGCTTGATGTTCGGGAATGCATTCTTGCCCGCATACTGCGCCGCCGGACCCAGGTGCTCCTCGATGCGCAGCAGTTGGTTGTATTTGGCCACGCGGTCCGAGCGGGCTGGCGCGCCCGTCTTGATCTGCCCGGCATTCAGCGCCACCACCAGGTCGGCAATGGTCGCATCTTCGGTTTCGCCGCTGCGGTGGCTGACCACAACCGTCCAGTTGTGCTTCTGGCTCAACTGGCTGGCGGCAATCGCTTCGGTCAGCGAGCCGATCTGGTTGACCTTGCACAGCAGCGAGTTGCACGCGCCCAGGTCGATCGCTTTCTGCACGCGCTCCATGCTGGTCACCAGCAGGTCATCGCCCACAATCTGCACCTTGTCACCCACGGCCTGGTTCAGCATCACCCAGTGATCCCAATCGTTCTGGTCCAGCCCATCTTCCAGCGAGATGATCGGGTATTTGTTCAGCCACTCTACCCAGAACTGCACCATCTGCTCGCCGGTCAGGCTGCGCCCTTCCTTCTTGAGCACATACTTGCCGTCCTCATACAGCTCGCTGATGGCTGGGTCAAGCGCCAGCCAGATATCCTTGCCCGGTGTATAACCGGCTTCCTGGATCGCTTCCAGGATCAGTTCAATCGCGCCTTCATTGCTGGGCAGGCTGGGCGCAAAACCGCCCTCGTCGCCCACCAGGGTGACATACCCCTTCTTGCCGATGACCTTCTTGAGCACGGCGTAGATTTCGGCATTCCAGCGCAGCGCCTCGCGGAAGCTGCCCGCCCCCACCGGCATGATCATGAATTCCTGGAAGTCCGGGCCATCCGGCGCGTGCTTGCCACCGTTGAGAATATTCATCATCGGAACCGGCAGCATGTGCGCATACACGCCGCCCAGGTAGCGGTAGAGCGGCAATCCCAGTTCCGCCGCCGCTGCATACGCCACCGCCAGCGAACACCCCAGGATTGCGTTCGCGCCGAGCTTGCCCTTGTTCGGCGTGCCGTCCAGCGCGATCATCGCCTGGTCAATCGCCTTCTGATCCAGCGCATCCATGCCGATCAGCAGGTCGGCCAGCGCCTCGTTCACATTATCGACGGCCTTCATCACGCCCTTGCCGGCGTATCGCTTCTTATCGCCATCGCGCAGTTCGACCGCTTCATGCTCACCGGTGCTCGCGCCGCTCGGCACAATCGCGCGGCCCATCGCCCCGCTTTCCAGCGTGACCTCGACCTCAACTGTTGGGTTCCCGCGCGAATCGAGCACTTCACGCCCATGAACAGACTCAATGATCGTCATGTTGTTCTCTCCTGAAAAATGCTTCTCACCAGGTCATTCCACATAGGGGGCGGGTCATCACACCCGCCCCACATCGATACAGTTACTCCTCAAGAAGAGCGCCATCGCGCCCTCCACCGGCAAGCCGCACCCTACCCCTACAGGCCCAGGTCCGCTGTCAGCAGGTCGTAGCGCAGGTGCTCAGAAAGCATCGCCTGGAACCGGCTCAGCTTCTCCGGCTGGCCCAGGCTCGTCTTGCCGAACAGCCCTTCAACCTTTTCCACCGCCTCAAGCGTGTTGTCAGGAACCAGCAGCACGGCTACGCCCAGTTCTTCCGCCCGCTTGATGATCGTCGAGCTGGGCTGCAAATTGCCGGTCAGCACCAGCACCGTCGTCGAAGTCTCCAGCGCCGCCGCCTGAATATCGGTGCGGTCGCCGCCGGTGAAGACGGCTTTGTTCAACTGGCGGCGGAAGCGCGGCAGCGCCGACTCCACCGACATCGCCCCGACCGACAGGTGCTCGATCAGCCGCTCGCGCAGGTGAGAGCCGGTCAGCACGTTGGCATCCAGCCGGTCGATGATCTCGCCCACGCTCAGCGCCTGCAAATAGGGATCATACGGCAGCAGGCCGTACACCTTGATCCCCTGCCGTTCCAGGAACGGGATCGCCTTGCGGTGGTAATATTCCATGTCCTCGCGCGGCACCGCGTTGATCACCACACCCATCAGGCGGTCGCCCAGGCGTCGCTGAGAGGTGAGCACGTCGTCCAGCACGCACATGCCCGCCATGCATTCCTCGCTGTGGAAGCTGACCACACTCAGCACCGGCACATCGAGTTCTTCCACCAGCGTGAGCGTATTCACGCCCACCGCGTACCCTTCACGCATACTCGCGCCGCCTTCCATCAGCAGCACGTCAGCGTTCTCGCCCACTTTCTCGCACGCCGCCTTGACATCGGCCATCAGGTCGCGTTCCAGCGTGCCCATCATCACCTGGTCGAGCAGTTCGCTGGTGATCACCACCGGCGACAGTTCCCACGGCGGAGTCTCCAGCCCCAATGACCGCCGCACAAAATCGGCGTCTTCATCCAACACACGCCCGCCCGCCTCATACGGCTGCGTGCTCACCGGCTTGATGTAGCCGACCTTCAGACCGGCAGCCTGCATCCGCAGCCCCAGGCCGAGCGCCAGCGCTGTTTTTCCCGAAAACGTGCTGACTGACGTGATGTACAAACTTTTCATGCTCGTCGCCCTTTTGCCATAATAGCAGCTAAGTTGTGATGGTCAGAAAGTGCCGGTCCTCCCCGCCTGGGAAAACCGGCCCGGTTACCCCTTGCGGAATAACCGGCCCACACGTCCCCCCGCTTAGCCTTTCAGGATCAGCCGCAGGTCCAGCGCCACCGCGCCGCGCCCACGCTCATAGACCATGAGCGGGTTAATATCCATCTCGACGATCTCCGGGAAGTCCGTCACCATCTGCCCGATCCGCAGCAGCGTATCGACCAGCGCCTCCTGGTCCGAGGCCGGACGCCCACGCACGCCGCGCAGCAGCGCCTTCGACCGAATCTCGTTCAGCATCTCCTGCGCGTCTTCTTTGCCAAAGGGCGCGATCCGGAAGGTCACGTCCTTCATCACCTCTACCAGAATACCACCTAAGCCAAAAGTCACCAATGGGCCAAATTGCGGATCGCGGCTCATCCCAACCAGCAGTTCGACACCATCCGTCGGCACCATTTCCTGCACCAGGCAGCCCCAGATGCGCGCATCCGGCACGTACCGCGTCGCCCGGTAAACGATCAGGTCAAAGGCGTCGCGCACTTCGCTCGCGTTGCGCAGCCCGACCTTCACACCGCCCACGTCCGTCTTGTGCAGAATATCCGGGCTGGCGATCTTGAGCACCACCGGGTAGCCCATCTCGTTGGCTGCGGCGATCGCATCATCGGCAGTCGGGGCCAGCCGGCTCTGCGGCAGCCGGATGCCGTATGCATGCGCGACGGCCTGCGCTTCGGCTTCCGTCACGGCGACGCGCTTCTCGGCGCGGATCTTGTCGAATACCTCGCGCACCGCCGCGCGGTCTACCTCAAATTCGACCATCGTCGCGTCGGCCTTGGTGCGCGCCCGGTTATAATCGCGCATGGCGGCGAAGGCGGATGCGGCCTGTTCGGGGAAGTGATAGTTCGGGATGCCGTAACTGTTCAAGACATCTTCGCCGGCCTTTGCCCGTTCCTCACCCATGAACGCACCCAGCACCGGCTTATCAATCCGCTGGCTGACCATGCCCACCGCGTTCGCCGTCTCGACGATGTCGGTCATCGACTGCGGCGTCACGATGCACAGAATACCATCCACGTTCGGGTCCTGCGCCACGATCTCCAGCGCCGCCGAGTACCGGTCGCTCCGCGCATCCCCCAGCACATCGACCGGGTTAGCCGAACTCGCCGCTTCCGGCAGCACAGAGTCCAGTTTCTGAATGGTTTCGCGCTCCAGCCGGGCGAGCTGCATCCCGCGCCGCTCCAGCATATCCGTCGCCAGGATGCCGGGGCCGCCCGCGTTGGTCAGGATGGCGATCCGGTCACCCTTCAGCAGCGGCTGGTTGGCGAAGGCGCGCGCGTTATCGAACAACTCTTGCAGCGAATTCATGCGCAGCACGCCCGCCTGGTAGAAAGCCGCATCATAGGCCGCTTCCGCGCCTGCCAGCGATCCCGTATGGCTCGACACCGCTCGCGACCCCGATTCGGTCACGCCGCTCTTCAGCACCAGGATCGGCTTCTTGCGGCTGACCTGTCGCGCCACCCGGATGAACTCCGGCCCGTTCGGCAGCCCTTCGACATAGGCCAGGATCACGCGCGTATTCGGATCGTCAGCCCAGTCCAGCATCAGGTCTGTTTCGGCCACGTCCGCCTTGTTGCCCAGGCTCACAAAGCGGCTGAAGCCCAGGTCGCGCGAGGCCATCGCCCAGTCAATGATGGCGGTTTGCAGCGCGCCCGACTGCGACATAAACGAGATTTTGCCCTGCGGCGGCGTCCCGGCGGCAAAGGTTGCGTTCATGGGCGTGAACAGGTCCATGATGCCGAGGCAGTTCGGACCAATCACCCGGATGCCATATTTCTTCGCAATCTCTTTAACTTCTTCTTCGCGTTCGGCCCCTTCGACACTCGCCTCGCGGAACCCCGCAGTGATCACCACCACGGCGCGGACCCCCTTCTCGCCGCAGTCGCGCATCGCCTGCGGTACATAGTTGTAGGGAATCACGATCACGGCCAGGTCCGGCACTTCAGGCAGGTCCAACACCGAGGGATAGGCCTTATGCCCATAGATTTCGCTGGCTTTGGGGTTGATCGGATAAATCGACCCCCTATAGCCTGACTCAATGATATTAGCGAGCACGGTATAGCCCAGCTTCACGGGATCGGTGCTGGCTCCGATAACTGCCACTGCATTGGGTTGAAAGAATGCTTCGAGCATAGAGACTCCCAGGGTTGGACCACTATACGAAACGGTCATGGCGGTACCTTTCAGTATACCCGGCACAAGGGTCGCCTGACCCCTCGCCCGGCGATTGAGTGACGGATAACCCGTCCAGGCCTGGGGATTATCCGATGACAGGTTCAAATCTGCGCCGCTTGTGAAATCGCGCGCAGTCCAGGCTGCCAGCCATTATACCGCCCCATTAGGACCCTGACATAGAGAGAAGTCACTACCCCGACTGTCAAATTACATTCCACCAGGGCACCGCTCTGATTCTCCCCTGCCGGGCGGCTTCGGCCTCCGCCTGCCCTGCTGGTAATTCGAACTGATTGCGCTACAATCCCCCTATCGATTGCTGCTCTCTCGGCCCGCAGGACGAATCGCGCCATGCCACCCATCTACCTCGACCACAGCGCCACCACACCGCTTGATCCTCGCGTGCTCGAAGCGATGCTGCCCACCTTTGGCCCGGAGTTTGGCAATGCGATGGCCATTCATGCCCAGGGCCGCGCTGCCGATCATGCCATCGATACCGCCCGCCGCACGCTGGCCGGGCTGCTCGGCTGTGCGCCCGGTGAGATCGTCTTCACCTCCGGCGGCACCGAGAGCGACAATCTCGCCCTGCGCGGCGTGGCCTATGCCGCCCACGCCGAAGATCGCCCGTTTACCCTGATCACCACCCCCGTCGAGCATCCGGCCATCGCCGCGACTGCCCGCCATGTCGCCGCAGCGATGGGGGCCGGGCTGCGCATCGTCCCGGTAGACCGTTTTGGCCGCGTCGATCCCGACGATCTGCACGCCGCCCTCCAAACCCTGCCGCCCAAAGGACTCACTCTCGTCACCATCATTCACGGCAGCAACGAGATCGGCACGATCAATCCCATCGCCGAATTGGCCGCCATCGCCCACCAGCACGGCGCGCTCTTCCACACCGATGCCGTCCAGAGCGCCGCCCAGTTGCCGATCGACGTGGGCGCGCTCGGTGTCGATCTGCTCTCTCTCTCCGCGCACAAATTTTACGGGCCGAAGGGAGTCGGCGCGCTGGTGGTGCGGTCGGGCACCGCCCTGATGCCCGCACAAACCGGCGGCAGCCACGAAGAAGGGCTGCGCGCGGGCACCCACAACACGCCCGGCATCGTCGGGCTGGCGACGGCCTTTGCGCTCAACCGCGAAGCGCTGACTGATGGAACCGCGCACATGGTCGCGCTGCGTGACCGCCTCATAGACGGCGTGCTGTCCGCCGTGCCGGAATCCGTCCTCACCGGCCACCCCACTGAGCGGCTGCCCGGTCATGCCAGCTTCGCCTTCCGCCATCTCGAAGCCAACACCCTGCTGATGCTGCTCGATGGGCAGGGAATTGCCGCCTCGTCGGGCAGCGCTTGCCAGGTGGGCAGCACGCGCCCTGCCCCCGTGCTCGAAGCCATTGGCCTCGGCCCGGACTGGACTCGCGGCGGCCTGCGCCTGACTCTGGGCCTTCACACCCGCCCCGACGAAATCGACACGGTGATCGCCCTGCTGCCCGACATCGTCGAGCGCACGCGGCGGCTTCGCACCTTCACCGCCATTTCCTGAGCCTGGCAGGCGCGCTTCTTTTGTTGCTAAAATATCGCCGTCAGGCCCATGCTCAACCGTCCGATAGCTTTTCGGAGTCTCCAGGTTCTAATGACTCGATCCCCTCACGTAGTCGTCGCCATGAGCGGCGGCGTTGATAGCTCGGTCGCAGCAGTGCTGCTCAAACAGCAGGGCTGCACCGTCACCGGCATGATGATGCGCCTCTGGTCCGAAGACTGCGGCACCGGCGGATCGAACCGCTGCTGCACGCCCGACCAGATGGCCGACGCCCGCCGGATCGCCGCGCAGTTGGGCATCCCCTTCTACGTCATCGATACCCAGCAGGTGTTCCGTAGCACCATCGTTCAGTTCTTCATCGACCGCTATGCCGCGGGCGATACGCCCAACCCCTGCCTGGAATGCAACCGCCACATCCGCTTTGAGTGGCTGTTGAACCACGCGCTCGCGCTGGGGGCCGATTATCTCGCCACCGGCCACTATGCCCGCGTCATCCACCAGGACGACGGCTCCGCCCGCCTGTTCATGGGCCGCGACCCGCTCAAAGACCAGAGCTACGTCCTCAGCGTGCTGACCCAGGACAAACTGCGCCGCGCCTTGTTCCCGGTCGGCGACCTGACCAAACCGGAGGTCCGCCGCATCGCTGCCGAGGCCGGTCTGCCCGTTGCCAGCAAGCACGACAGCCAGGACCTCTGCTTCCTCGCCGATGGCGATTATCGCCGATTCTTGCGCCAGCACGCGCCCGGCGCGATCCGTCCTGGACCCATCCTCACCCGCGATGGCCGCACCCTCGGCGAGCACAGCGGCCTGCCCCACTACACCATCGGCCAGCGTAAAGGGCTGGGCCTCAGCTTCGCCGAGCCGCTCTATGTTCTGGAACTGGACGCCTCACGCAATGCGTTGATTGTGGGGACTCAAGAGGAACTGGGGCGCGACGGGCTGCGCGCCAACCGGGTGAATTGGGTGAGTGGCAGCGCCCCGGCGGACCCCTTCCGCGCCGCCGTGAAGATTCGCTACAAGGCCCAACCCGCCCCGGCCCTGGTGACTCCGCTCGGCACGGACCAGTTCGAAGCGGTGTTCGATGCACCCCTGCGCGATATTACGCCCGGCCAGGGCGCGGTGATCTACGACGGCGACGAGGTGCTCGGCGGCGGCATCATCAGCCGTGTGCTGTAGCGCCTCGGCAGTTGATCAACTGTTGAACAAAAACGCGCGCACGTCCTCGCGGAACAACAGCAGCACCAGCGTGCCAAACACGATATACGGGCCATAGGGCAGCGGCGTGAACCACTTGTAGCGCCGCCCGATCACCATGCTGAGCAGCACATACAGGATCGCGCCCGCCGCCCCTGCGAATACGATCACCACCGTCGCCACCAGGAACGCCTGCCAGCCGATCATGAACCCGCTCAGCGTCGCCAGCATCACGTCGCCGAAGCCAAACGCGACCGTGTTTTTGCGCGTCGCCGTGGTGAACAGTATCCCACCCAGGAACATCACAAAAAAGATGCCGAACCCCACCAGGCCGCCCAGCAAAAAGGTCGAGGTAGGCTTGTCGTGCAGCGGCGCAACCAGGCTGATCAGCACCGCCAGCACGCACGAGGGCACAATCACCACGAACAGAATCAGCTTGTGCTCGATGTCAATCACCGTGATCAGCATCAGGATGGCGCTGTAGATCAGCCAGGTCGGGATCGAACGCTCACCGGGGAATCCGGCTACGATAGCCGCATACAGCAGCGCGGTCGCCACCTCCACCACCGGGTGACGCCAGCTCAGCGCGGGCGCGTCCGGGCGGCCTGCCGGGCGGCGCTGACCGCTGGCGAACGCGGCCAGCCCCAGCCACGCGCTGACGGGGCGCGGCGTGCCATCTGGATAATGCGGCAGTTGCGGCTTTTGGCGCGCGGGCAAATCATCGGCCAATGCGTTGATTGCAGCGCCGACCACCAATCCGAGTACCCCGGCCAGAATCGTCCATACCATGATTACCGGTCCCTTTCTTGAGTCACTTCACACACCCCCTGCCCTAATGCAGCATCCGGGGTTTGCCTTCGGGCCGGTCCAGGATGGTCGGCGGTGTCGCGGTGGGCGACCCTGGCGGTGCGGGCAGCAGCGTCAGTGAGCTGGTCAGCACAATCAGGCCGATCACCAGGGCCGTCAGGATGAACAGCAGCACCCGGTTGAATGAAGTGGTTGATTGCATAGGTCCTCTCTCGAATCGGCATTATACCATCGTGCGCGCCTGCCGAAAAACGCCCCCACCCAGGGCAAACGCATCAAAATTCGGACATCGCCAGAGGCGTCCCCTGCAGGGACGCTGAAGCCGTCCGGCTAAGAAAAGTCAAAGAACGCTGTATGCGCCCTTTCTAGCGCCATGGATGGCGCTTTGCTTTCCCTAAGCCTGTGCTCTTCAGGGCCAGGCGATGCGTTAACCGAGACAGTCCTTTTGATGCGATAGCCCTGCGCCCCCACCCTCATCGCGTCAGCCTCTGACAGACCGAAGTCAGCCGGGTGTCAGTCAAAACCATTGCCCGCACACTGCGTAAATCCTATAATGCTAATAGGTTCGCTGTGAAAGGCAGGGATAACCATGATCATTACCGCCAGCGTGCTCAATGACTTGTTCGAAGGCAGCATTCTCAATGTGATCTATGCGGTGGCCCTCGCCGCCGGGCTGATGTACACCTTGTTCCTGATCTTCTTCCAGGGCATCGGTGACGCGCTCGGCGATCTCGATATCGCACCTCACATGGATATGGACCTCGATGTCGATGCTGACTTCGGCGACACCACCGGCGCGCAGGAAGCTATGGGCATCAGTATGCTTGCCATTGCCAGCTTCGTCTCGGCGTTTGGGGCATTTGGGCTGATCTCGGTCACCCTGCTGGATGCTGGTCCCGCCGTCAGCATGATCATCGCGCTGATCGCCGGTACCGTGATCGGTTTGCTGGCCCAGCTATTCTTCGTCTACATCCTGTCCAACACCATCAGCAGCGAGGTGCACCAGGCCGCTCTCGTCGGCATGACCGGCGAGATCACTACCCCCATCCCGGCGGATGGCGTCGGCCAGATTGCGCTGGTGGCCAAAGGCGCGCGCATCACCTACACCGCCCGCGCCACCGATAACCAGAAGGAAATTCACCGGGGCACCCCCGTCCGCATCGAGCGCATTGTCGGCGGGATTGCCTATGTCAGCGAGATCGACTAAGCTAGACTCCGGTTCGTTTCGGTGGAGTGACCAACAATCTACCCAATCGTGTACCGAATTATCAACAGCAGCCTGTTCATAACTGGTAATCCGGAGTCCGCCCGCGCTCCCCTTGTGCCGGGTGTACATGTGGGCGGACTCAGTCTGTGACCCTGACCTGTCGAGAAAGGATAGATCGTCATGGCTGGAATTGGCGCGTTGATCGTTTTGATAGTCCTGTTCATTCTATTCACGCTGTTCGCAGTCTATGCCAGCCGCGTGCGCAAGGTCGGCCCCAACGAGGTACTGGTCATCTCTGGTCGCAAGGTGCGCAACAAAGAGACCGGCGAAATTGAGCCGTACCGTATCGTGAAGGGCGGGCGCGCCTTCATCTGGCCTGTGCTCGAGCGCGTCGATGTGCTTTCGCTCGAAATCATGACGATCGAAGTCATGACGCAGGATGTCTACACCCGCCAGGGCGTGGCAGTCACCCTCGAAGGTGTCGCGCAGATCAAAATTGCCAGCGATGATGTCTCCGTCCGCACCGCTGCCGAGCGCTTCCTCTCCAAGTCGCGCGCCGAAATCCAGGCGGTCGCCCACGAGACCCTGGCCGGTCACCTGCGCGCCATCATCGGCAACCTGACCGTTGAGGAAATCTACCGCGAGCGCGATAAGTTCGCCCAGAGCGTCCAGAGCGTCTCCGCCAGCGACCTGGCGAACATGGGCCTGGGCATCGACTCGTTCGTGATCAAAGACGTCAAGGACAAAGAAGGCTACCTGAACGCCCTCGGTCGCCCGCGCATCGCCGAAGTAAAGCGCGATGCCACCATCGCCGAGCAAGAAGCCGCCACCCGCGAGGCCGAGGCCCGCCGCGACTTCCAGCTCCAGAAGGCCGCTTACGACAACGAGGTCGCCCGCCGCGAGACCGAGGCCAGCCTGGCCGGGCCGCTGCAGGAAAAGATCTCGAACCAGACCATCGCTGCCGAAGAAGAGCAGATCGAGGTCATCCGCAAGCAGAAGCAGATCCTGATCCAGGAACAGGAAGCGCTGCGCCGCGAGCGCGAGCTTGAAGCCACCGTCCGCAAGCCCGCCGAGGCCAAGCAGTACGAGATTCAGACTCTCGCCGACGCCCAGCGGTTCGAGATCGAAGCGCGCGCCGCCGGTGAAGCCGCAGCAATTCGCCAGCGCGGTGAAGCCCAGGCCGATGCCCAGCGCGCCGTCGGTCTGGCCGAGGCCGAAGTCATCCGCCAGAAAGGTCTGGCCGAGGCCGAGGCCATGCAGAAGAAGGCCGCCGCGTGGCAGCAGTATAACCAGGCTGCCGTCATCCAGCAGCTTATCGAGGCCCTGCCCCAGGTCGCCCAGGCTATCGCTGCGCCGCTCGCTCAGACCGACCGCATCGTGATCATCAGCAGCGGCGATGGTGCGGGCGCGGGTGCGTCAAAGGTCGCCGGAGACATCACCAACATCATCGCCCAGGTCCCTGCCACCATCGAAGCGCTGACCGGCCTCGACCTGCCCGCCGCCATCAGCCAGCTTCCCAGCGGGCTCAACGCCGCGCCAAAGCCCGAAGCGCCGACCGCAAAGGCCGAGAAGCCGGAGAAGACCGACAAGGCCTAGCCGTTGCCGGTCCCACACCCTGAATAGTGACCTTTTGCAGGGGCGAGAGCTGCATCCCGCCCCTGCCTCAATCATTTTTACAGGGAACCCGCCCGCCCGTGAACGATCGTCAG
>DAOUFU010000232.1:0-10833 GCA_034429275.1 Anaerolineae bacterium
GCGTCGCCCTGATCGATGCTGTGGAACAACCGCCGCAGCCGCTCGTAGAGCGCGGTGGAATCCGCGTCGTAGTGCTCGCGCAGCCGGTCATCCGCCTGGTCGATGATCTTCCCGGCGATGGCGGCAATCTCGCCCTTGAGGGCTCTCACGCTGCGCGCGCCATAGCCGTTTTCCTCTTTGACCGGGACGAGTTCCAGGCTTTCGGCGTAGAGCACAAACATCAAGCGGTAGAGGAAGGTCATCGTGGCGTTGAAGACTAGGTCCAGGTCGATCTGGTCATCCTCAAGGCCTTGCTGGCGCATATGGTCGATGAAGCCGCCCGCGAAGTAGCCGAAGATGTGCTTGAAAATGCGATCCTTGAGGGCTTCGCGGATCTTCTTGGCGTATTCCTGCGATTCGGCCAGCACCTTGTCCAAAAAGCCGGTGAACGCCTCGCGCCGGAACATCAGCCACCAGTATTTGAAGGCGGTTTCGCGGTCGATGTCGGGCGCGAACAGCGCCTCTTCCAGGTCGATCTCGTAGTAGTTGGTGATCTTGTTGCTGGCCGTCGCGGAATACAGCCGCCACAGCTTGCCGTTGGTCATGATCACCCAGGGGGCGTCGCCTTTTTCCAGCAGGGTCACGATCAGCGCGCCGGGGTTCTCATCGGGCGTTTCCCGGTCACGTTCCGGATCGGCCATGTCCAGGTTGCGATTCCACTTGTAGGTCAGCGCCAGCGCGATCGGCTTTTCGCGGTTGCCTGGGGCGTAGAGGACATAGTCGGGTTCTTCCGCGCCGGAGCTGCCCGGCTTGTTCGCCACAAACTCAAACCCCATGAGGGCCAGCAGCGGCTCGATCAGCGTCGCGCGGGTCTTTTGCTCGTTCTCCCTGGTCAGGCGTTCGCGCGCTCCTGCCAGCAGCCGCCTGGCTTCGTCACCGACTCTACGTACATCCTCCTCCCACGAGGGATTGAGGTCTTTGTCGGTCACGCGGTGCTTAAGGTAGTAATCCGAGAACAGCGCCCGGTTGTTGAAGTCCGGTTCGCTCCACTCCGCCAGGCTGTAGGCGGAGCGCAGCTTATCCCACTGGTAAAGCGCGTCCGACTCGGTGAAAGTGAAGCGTTTGAGCACACGCAGCGCCACGACGCCCGGATTACGCCGATTGACCGTCAGGATACGCGGGCGGATCACGTAACGCGGCAGGCCGCCCGTCCCTTTGCCCTCCGTCTTGATGCGTTCCAGCAGCACAAAGTCGAGCGTCTCATAGTCGCCGGTCAGGACCAACAGATAGTTGCCCGGACGCTGCCGGAAACGCTGCGCGATGGCGTGGGTCAGGGCGACGGTCACCGAGCGGACCTCAAAGAGGATGATTTGGATTTCATCGTCAGGATCGGCTGCGATCCGCGTGATTTTCCGCACACGCTGTTCCAGGTCTTCGGTGTCCATACCTAACGAAGCGTGCGTCAGACGTTGCGAGTGATCGACATCATAGCCGAGCGTGGAGAAGAAATGGATGACACGCTCGCTGTTTTCTAATTCGGCAATATCGCGGGCCGTCAAATTGGCGTCGTTCAGCAGTCTGGTAGGGGGCATTCTGAAAATCTCACTTAAAGCGTTGCTCGTGGTTTGAATGTAATTCCTTATTATCGAACGTGATTATGGTTTAGGCAACACGACGAGCAGAGGAAGTTTTCACCAGCTTTCCTTATGGCGCTCCGCCTGCCTCACTCCTTCTGCAAGTCGACTTCATCGTTTCAGTGACTCGTGCCTTCTCCCGTGCACATCCTCGATGTCTTTGGGTGCTTTCTTTTCTTCGCAAGATAGCGCAGCCGCGCGGTGTGTCCAGCCCGCTTGCGGGCTGCGGCCTCTGACCCTCGCCGTGGGCTTGCGCCGCTGCGCTCAGGCGAGGGTCAGGCCGGTCCTGCGGACGACACACCGATGCGAGCGGCTGCGCTGAGCGCCTTGCGAAAGAAAGCACCTTACCAAACACATCTACGGAACTGCCTGCGCACGGAGTGGGCACGAAGCGAGCCAGCCGGAAACGGCCCTCTTAAATCGACGCTCAACGGAAATCCGTTGGCTCACTCCTAAGCGACGCAGGCAGGGCTGTAGGTGTCATCCGCCTCCACCGCCCGGAGCATCCCCGTTCCGGGCGGTGCCCGGTGTAGACCGTCGTGAACTGTCCGCCATGTGCGGACGCCGGAAAGGCCTCTGAATGCTGCGCCATCCCCTGATGGGCGTGGTCACGTTCAGGCGGCAACTACCCCGATGAGGCGTTTGCGGCCCCAGCCGGTCAAGACAGGAACCTCCCCGCGCGAGCTGCTCGCCATTAGCCCTGTTGGATTGGGTGCGGCCTCACTTCCACATTTCGAAATCCCCTCGTTCTATGCTTCGGAGGTTCGTATGTCCCAAACGACAACCATTCCCCAGCCCACGCTGGATATGTACAACACGCACTACAACAACCAGACCTATCGT
Organism: Anaerolineae bacterium; assembly: GCA_034429275.1. Classification (GTDB taxonomy): domain Bacteria; phylum Chloroflexota; class Anaerolineae; order Aggregatilineales; family Aggregatilineaceae; genus DAOUFU01. The sequence continues at coordinate 2,457 of DAOUFU010000232.1, forward strand.
GCATTCAGTGCAGCGCTGGCTGCGGCGCTGGGTCTGGACGAACGGGTGACGCAGTTGGAGACGTATGACGAGCGGCACAACCGCATCATGAACCTGCTCATTGACACCTCGATGGAACTGGTCGGCTCAGAATATCACGCCGGGGCGGGGCAGCGGCTCGGTGAGGCGCTTGGTGCGCTGGACGATCACACCCCTCGGCTGGTCAGGCTCGCGGTTGAGCATCTCAATCACTTTGTGACCGGCAAACGACCCTGGGAAGTGCACGAGCAGATCGCCTTGATGGCGACGCTGGCGCTGGCCGAATCGGCGCGTCGTGCACTGGTCCGCACGCTGGATCACGCCGCCCTGCTGCCGGGCCGGTGCGGCACAACCGCGTACTACTGGCTGCTGGCTTCCACCCAGATCATTCGTTCCGCCGAGATCGTCTTGCGCGAAGACCCCGACGCCGACTACCTGGTCGAGAAGGTCGGCAAAGGGATCGAGGGCCTGGGCCTGGGTCTCGGCGAAATCGTGCGTGACGGCGATCCTCACCCGGCTATCTGCCGGTTCCACGAGCGGCTCACCGCGCAAGAGGAGGATCGCCGCCATGACTGATTCCCTCATTCCCCAGCAGTACGTGGGCCGGATGAACGTCGTGGGTGACTGCTTCGTATTCGGCGCAGCCCTGCACGACAACCGCCCGGTGTATCTCGACATCGCCGGACCGGCGACCTCCGTGGAGGCGGTCTGGGCCAGGCTTGCGCAGGGCAAGGAAGCGCGCATCGTGCCGGACACCGGGTCGAGCATCGTCTTGCAGCCGCCGGAACCGGGGTTGTTCGCGCGCTTTCAGCGCAAGATCGACGGGCTGGGCATCGACCACCTGCTGCTGGTGCACAAGACCATCACCGAACCGGTCTACTCCGAGTTGAGCGAGACCTTCCTGTTCTTCACCGGCCAGGATCAGGCGACCGCCATCCTGGGCAATCACATCTCCCGGTTGGTCAAAGTCGCGGTGTTCCCTGCGTGGTTCCCCTACCTGCTCCAGCAGGGCCGCCAGGATCGCCTGGTGCAGCGCTGCGCGTGTTATGGCGGCGTGCAGGTGTGGGCCATCATCCTGGACAGGGATGCCTGGACCCGCGTCATTCAGGATGGCCTGGCTTCCGGCGGCATCACTCTTCCGTAACGCTCTTCTCGTCAGAGGCCCCGTGGTCCCCCGGATCACGGGGCTTTTTTTGTTTCTGGAGGACTCATCATGCCCCGTCTCACATCCGTCGAAAAAGGCGGTTACTACGCTTTTCCCGATGAACACCTGCCGGCGGTCGCCTCGCTGTTTGCACCGGCCCCGGAGGGCGGGCGGCTGCTCGACCCCTGCGCGGGTGAAGGCCGTGCATTACAGCATCTCTCATCGGCGTGGCGGCTCACCCCCTACGCCAACGAACTCGATAGCGACCGCGCGGCAGCGTGTCAGGCGCTGTTCGGTCCCCTCCAGTCGGTGCAGGGCGACCTCTACACCCTGCGGGCGTCGCTGGGCAGCTTCCCGGCCATCTGGCTCAATCCCCCTTACACCTGGGAGACCGGCAGCGGCGACGACAAACGACGCGAGCTGGGGATGCTCAAGCACGCCTGGAAATGGCTGGCTCCGGGCGGCTGGATGATGTGGGTGGTCTACGTGCATCACGTCACGGCGGACGCGGCCAGCTTCCTGGCCAAACACTGCAAGACGGTCGAGGTGTGGCGGCTGCCGGGGCTGCACCTGGGTGAGTACGTGCACGTGGTGGTCGTTGCGCAGGAAGGCGCGCCGCCGCAAGACCCGGCCCTCTTCGCTCAGCACATCCTGCAAGACGCCGCCCATCCGCGCGAACTGGGTGTGCAAGACAGCCCGCGTTACGCTTTCCCGCCCCCGCGCACGAAACAGCGCTTCGTGTTCGCGCCCAAGGTCATCACCCCGGAACTCGCCCTACAAGCGGTCCGGGCGGATGGTGCGCAGTTCGGCGCGGGCTTTCAGCGGCTGCTGCAACCTCCCCCTCCGGTCGAGAACGTGCGTCCGGTGGTGCGGCCACGCGGCGGGCAGCTCGCACTGGTGCTGGCGGCGGGATTGTTCAACGGCATTGTCGTGCAGACCGATGAAGGTCGCGCGGCGGTGCGCAGCACGGTCGAGCCGGTCGAGCAGCTCGTCGAAGGCGGCGACGTGGATGAATCAGACGAGACGACCATCGAGCGCGAAGTGTACCGCACACGTCCCCAGGTGACGATCACCCTGCTGGACGAGCGCGGTCAGATCACCGACATGAGCGGCGACGCGGCGCTGGTGGACTTCATCGGGAGCCACAAAAGCGCGCTGCTGGAGTATCTGGACCGTCATTTCAAGCCGCTCTACGACTTCCGCTACGACCACCTGGCTCCTCTGCTCAACCGCGTGCGCATCAAGGGGAACGCGCTCTACCCGACGCAGCGTCACGTCATTGCCGCGACCTATACCGCGCTGCAACACCGCAAGGGCGTGATTGTCGTCGGAGAACCCGGCGTCGGCAAGACCGCGCTGGGAGCCACGCTGGCCATCGCGCTCCGCCCGCACATGAAGCCGGATCAGGTCGTGGTTGTCACCTCGCCGCCGCACCTGACCGGCAAGTGGCAGCGCGAGATCGAGATGGTCGCCCGCTCGGTGGGCGTGCGGGTTCACGCCGCCATCCTCAAGCGGGTGGACGATGTGCGCGCCTTCATGGATGCGGAGCTGCCGCAGACCCTCAAGGTGGGCATCATCCCGCGTGAAATGGCGAAGCTCGGCGAAGGCTGGGAACCGGCGGTCCAGTGGCGCACGGTGCGCACGGCGCGTTGGCACTCGCGTGAAGCGCGTCCCGATAACCTGACCGGTGACCGGATTGTTTCTCTCAAAGTCCCCATCTGCCCGTCGTGCAGCGCGACCGTCACCCGCACCAGGAACGGCGAAGCGGTCATTGCCGATGAGGGCTGGCTGTCCCGCGCACCCCAGAAATGCCCGTCGTGCGGCAGCCCGCTCTGGCAGTTCGCACGCACCTTCTCCGCCCCGAAAGCAGGCGAGAAGTTCCCCAGGCGCAATCCGCGCATGCCGCTGGCCGACTACATCGCCGCCGTATTCCCCCACCGCGTGTACCTGTACCTGTGCGATGAGGTGCACGAAGCGAAATCGACCGGCACCGACCAGGGAGCGGCCATGATGACGCTGGCGCAGGCTGCCGAAAAAGTGGTCGGCTTGACCGGTACACTCTACGGGGGAACCGCCTCGTCTCTGTATGGCCTTGAGTTCACCTTCAATGAGCGCGTGCGCCAGAACTATCCCTGGGGCGTCAGGGGCCAGGCGGGTTGGGTGCGCGACATGGGAGCCCTGGAGCGCATCGTCGAATATCGCCCGGAGTACGACAAGGGCGGGCACTACACCGGCAAGCGCCGCATCGAGCAGAAGCCCAAAGAAGCGCCCGGCTGCTCACCGCTGCTGGTGCGGGAGATCATCGACCACACCGTGTTTGTCGGGTTGCAGGACATCGGGCGGGCGATGCCGGACTTCGAAGAAATCCCGGTGCCCATCCCGATGGACCCCGACATGGCCCTGCACTACCACCGCACCAGGGACAGGCTGGGGGCATACCTCTTCCAGTGCCGGATGGAAGGCGACGCCAGCTTTCTGGGCAAGTATCTGCAGACGCTGCTGTCCTGGCCAACGGCCCCGTTTCGAGCAGAGAAGGTCATCCACAAGCGCCGCCTGGACCGTGAGAGCGACGTCTTCCTCGAAATCCCGGTGCACGACATGCCCGGCCTGGGCGACGAGCGGCTGTATCCCAAAGAGCAGTGGCTGGTCGACCTGGTGCGCGACGAACTGGCACAGGGTCGCAACGTCGGCGTGTTTCTGCGTCAGACGGGCACACGCGACATCCAGCCGCGCATCGAGCGCCTCATCCGTGAGCACGTCCCCAACGCCAAGCCCTTCATCCTCACGGGCAGCGTGGCTCCAGAGCGCCGCGAGAGCCTGGTCCGGCAGCAGTTGGAAGGGGGCGTGAATGTGCTCATCTGCAACCCGCGCTTGGTCCAGACGGGCCTCGACCTGGTGGAGTTCCCCACGCTGGTTTTCTTCGAGATGGACTACTCGCTGTTTGTCATGGGCCAGGCATCGCGTCGCGCGTGGCGCATCATCCAGGATCGCCCGTGCCGCGTGTATTACCCCTTCTACGCCGAGACGATGGAGAACCAGGCGGTGACTCTCATCGGGCGCAAGCAGCAGGCGGCCAACCTGCTGTATGGCGACACTACCGGCGGCGGTCTGAGCGACCTGACCGGCGCGGAGGGCGGCGGCGATCTGCTGGCCGAACTGGCCAGGGCCATCGACCGGGATGAGAGCGTCACCGACCTGCGCGACCTGTTCGCACGACACGCACAGCAAGCCGACCCCACCGAGAGCGCGTGGTTTGTCGCTGAGCCTGAACCGGTGGAAGCGATCGCTCCGGTCGTTGAGGTGCCTGAAAGTGTCGAACCACAGCCCGCGCCGCGCCTTGTCCCGCTGCCGCCGCGCAAGAAGACGCGCCGCCGCAAGGTGAGCCTCTTCGATGTGCCCGAATCCGACGAACCTATCCAGGTGCCGAACTGGCCGGTTCGCCAGCCGGAGCCGGTGCCGGTCAAGCCGATGCCCGAAGTCCGGCAGCTGGCGCTCTTCTAGGCGGTGCGCCGTGAGCACCGACACGCTGACGTTTCTGGAAGCCCTGTTTGCCCCGTGCGAGCAGGGCTTTCTCACGTTCACCGCTATTCACCCGGATGGGCGGCATCCGACACCCTCGCGGCATGTGCCGGTCGGTGATCCGGCCTGTCTTGCATGCACACTGGATAAGCTCAGGGCAGCCAACGAACAGGGTTGGGGCGCATATATGGCAATCGCCACCCGCAAGGCGAACCTCGGACGCTGGCGGCGCGGTAGGCAAGACGACCTGCTGGCGCTGCCTGCGTTGTTCGCCGACCTCGACCGCCCGCCGGAAGACGTCTTGCATGAGCTGCGCGACTTCCAACCGGCTCCGTCTTGCATTGTAGCGAGCGGAAGGGGCGTGCACGTGTACTGGCTGCTCGTCACGCCGACCCAGGACATGCGTCAGGCGAAGTCCGTCTTGCATGGCTTGGCCGCGGTCTTATGCGGTGATGGGATGTCGCCGGCCCAAAGTATGCGGGTGATCGGAACTCGCAATACCAAACAGCAAGCTGATGGCGCGCTGTGTCACCTGTTGGAGTTTCGCCCGGAGAGGCGGTACACAATGGATGACTTCGCGCCCTACGCGATCTTGCCGCGCAAGACATGCTCCCACTCTCCACGCCAGACAACCGGCGAACTCAATCCGCGTGTGGTGGATGCACTGGCCGATCGCTTCCTGGCGCACGGTTACAGACCCAGAGGGGCCTGGCTCAACGGTCCCTGCGTGTACCCGGAGCGCCACAAGCACGGCGACGCGCACCCGTCGTTCGGCTACAATACGGCAAGTGGATATGGGTTCTGTCACGTCTGCGGCACGCTGCTGACTAAAGACCTGTGTGGCGCAGTGGGCATCGATCCGGCGGCCCTGGGCGGGTTGATGAAACCGGCGCGCGACACGATACCGGTTCAACTTCATCCATCTGTACGGCATTGAGGCAGGGGGGCGCGAGCCTCCCGCCTTTCTTTTTTTGAGCGGGTGGCGGGAGGTTATTCGTCTGCGTTGGGCGTGCCGCTGCCCAGCGATGCGCGCAAGACATAGAGCAGATTGACCAGCCATTGTTCGGGGCCATGTTCTCGAATGGCCTGCGCGGCGGCCCGGATCCAGGTTTCGTCGTCAACCAGCTTCGGGAAATTCGCCGTAATCCCTGCATAGAGGGGGTTGCAGAACATCGCCCGGACCTGCGCAGCGGTCATTTGGCCGTCTTCACTGACGGTGAGGTCCACATTGGGTTTGGGCAGCGGCTTTTGGTCGGGCCGTTTGAAGGTCTTGGGAGTAGGGGACATGGTGTTTCCTCCGTGAACTGATGCGCTCATTGTAACCGCGAGGGTATGCTGCACGCCAGCACAACATGGATCGGCGCGACTCGGCCCCCAAAGCGACACCACGTGTCGGGATGCGGGCGTCGCGCGAGTCGTGCATCCGCTGTCCCCCGTGTCTCCGCCGCGCCTTGATGAACCGCGCCGCACATCCACCGACCCCGGCTGTCTTGCGCTGCGCCACCTTCGCTCACGGTGCGCACCAGGTCTACGAGCCTTGCTCAGAGCGGTGCTGCAACTTGCCACCACTTTCTCCCACACGACAGCGCGGCTGCTCGCCTGCCATCGCCGGGGTGTTGGCTGCTCGCCGTGTCGTGCGATGCGGGAGATGCCCGCCAGCAGCCCGCGATGAGTGCCCCGGTGGACATGCCCTCCTTCCGTTTTGCTGCCCAGGGCTGATGACTCGCGTTGCCATTGTGCCGAACCGCGCCGCCTGTCAAACCCGCCGCGCTGCGCCGGGTTCTGATGCCATGTCGACCTCCGGGCTGGTGCCGCTGCGCTCACCGGTCGACATGGCGCCTGCGGTGACAGGCGTCCGGGGAGCGGTTCGGCTGAGGGCGGGCAACGCATCAGCCCAACCGGGCGCAAAACAACAAAGGAGTGTCAGACAATGTCCACCTCAGCTACCCTCATCTTCCGTGGCCGCCTGGGTTCCGACCCGCAGCTCCGCACGACGCAGACCGGCGAGCCGGTCGCCAACTTCAACCTGGCGATTGACCAGGGATACGGCGAGCGCAAGACCACCGTCTGGGTGCGGGTCGCGGTCTGGGGCAAGCAGGCGGAAGCCTGCCACCAGCACCTGAGCAAGGGCGACCTGGTCTGCGTGCACGCGGAGCGCTTCCAGGGCGCGGTGTGGAGCGCGCAAGACAAGACGCCGCAGGGCCAGTTGGAAGTGACCGCCCGCCGCGTGGAGTTCATCATCACCAGGCGCGGACCGGCTGCCGACACCGGCGCAGAGGAGGATGTGCCCTTCTAGCCCGCACGACATCCCCATACCACAGAGCGGCACGCGAGAGCGTGCCGTTTCTGTGTTTCAGCCGGTCGCGCTTTTACACCCTCAGCCATAGAACCTTTGCAGTCCAATGCAGATGACCCGGCGGCCTCTAGGACCTTATAATACGGCAGGTTGCGCGCTCTCCCCCTCTGAGGAGCACAGGATGAAACCCTCACTCTGGCAGCGTTACAGTGCCGATATCAGTATGGCTGTTGCAGTGACCATTTGGGGCCTGCACTTCATTGTTGTCAAAGACGCCCTTGAGACGTTGTCCCCTCTCGTATTCAACGCCCTGCGTGTGGCGATTGCCCTTCTCGTCCTGCTCACATGGAGTCAACGGAGAGGGATCAGCCTCCGGGTTGACCGTCATGACTGGTCACGCCTGATTGCGTTGGGATTGGTGGGGCAGTTCGCACACCAATTGTTCTTTATCCTGAGTCTGGATCACACAACCTCGACCAATACGTCGCTGCTGATCGCAACCGCGCCCACGTGGATCGCAGTGCTCTCGGTCTTGCTGGGGATCATCCGCTTCAATCGAGCGTTGGTTGTGGGCGTAGCAGCGACCATCACGGGCGTGACCCTGGTGACGTTGGGGCAGCCGGGAGCAGGCTTGTCGGTTTCGCCGGGTGATTTCCTGGGAATCGTGTTAGGCCTGGGGTCCGCCCTGGCGCTGGCCAGTTACAACATTGCGGTCAAGTCTTACATGGATCGTTATGGGGGTCTGCCCGTCGTGGTCTGGATCTTCACATTCACTCTGATAGGTCTGTTGATTGCTTCAGCACCCGACTTAATCGCCCTTGACCCGGCTGATCTGACCCCGCGAGTCTGGCTCAGCCTGGTATACAGTGGGGCGTGCTCTGCTGCGCTGGGCTATATGCTCGAAACTCACGCCCTGCGCACCCTGGGATCCGCCCGCGCGGGCACGTACTACAACGCCATGCCTGTCATTGCCGCTTCTGCCGGTGTGGTGCTGCTCGGTGATCCCATCACGGTGCTCATTGTGCTTGGAGGGCTGCTGACGCTAGGTGGAGTGATTGTCGTGCGTCGCAATTCCCATGCGCGATCTCCACAACCAGAGACGACCTCCCGGCCCGCTGTGGCTGGGGAGCTTGTTTGATGAGTGTGTTTGTGCGCACTTCGGGCGCGCCTCGCAGCGCGCCCAGTCGTCGCAGTGCGACGACCTACGCCCCCGGACAGCGCCATCCGCCGTGCAAGACGGTGCGTGTCTTGCGGAGGTCTGGGCGCAGCCTGGCTGTCCGGGAGCGTAGCGAGCTAAAACCGCTCGCACCTCATGCGCCGGTGGGGCTGGCGTGACGCGCCTGGGCGCGTCACCCGCACGGATGGCTGCGCATCCGTGCGGCCTGTCGGACCGGCTCGCC
>DAOUFU010000233.1:0-13707 GCA_034429275.1 Anaerolineae bacterium
GCTTTACTGGCGTTCGGATACCGGGTATATCTGGGCGTTGTGCAACAACGGGCTGCTGTACACCTTTTCCCCCCTGGGCTACAGCCAACTCCCAGACAACCCCTATGTCAATCCACCTGCCGGATACATCAGGCCGATCAACGGGTTCGGCAAAATCTGGGGCTACCACAAGGCGCTCCGTGATCAACTGGGTTGGGCCACGACGCCCGAAGTTGGGTTTTATGCGCGGATTACCACGCGAGGCACGACCACGTATCTCACCGAACTGGATCGTAAAATCGTGCAGATCACCATCGACGGCATATGGCAATACGTAGAGAGCATCCCGGTGCCGCCGACGTCACCTCAACTGATGGTCACCTATCCGGTACCAAACCCGGTCAACGCAGGGAGCACGGTTGCGGTGGGCTGGGGGGCACAGGGAGTCGATCTGGTGATTATCGAGTTGTTTGACACAGCGGATGCGAGTCGGCAACCGTTCGATACGCTGTATGACTTGCCGCTGCCGGGTACGCGGTCCATTGTGGTTCCAGCAGATATTGAGGGCAGCCTGAAACTGGAGGTCTGGGGAGTAGCACGCAAACCCGACCCGACTTCTCTGCCAGGCTCCGACCTGAAGCTCATCAGGCAGATCATTGAGGTCCGCGTGGAGCATCCAGCAACCGAAACCGCGTATACCCAGGCCGCTTACCAGCGTTACCAGCGCGGGTTTATGCTCTGGCGGGCCGATACCGGGGCGGTCATGACGTTTGCGGGGGATCAGGGTGGGCATGTGGCTATTTACCCTGAGCATTATTACAGCGCCTTTCCCAATAACCCGATTACGTCTGTCCCGCCCGGTTTGGTGCTGCCGGTGAATGCGTTCGGCAAGTTGTGGGGCGAACGGTCTTACATCCGCGATACCTTTGGTTATGCGTTGGGGCCAGAGGAAAGCTATATCATGACGATCCAGACTCATGCCCAGACCCCAGAAGCTTACCGCCTGCCAGATGGGCGCTGGGTGTATGTTGTTGGCTCGAATTGGAGGTATTGAAAAACCACTCAAGAAAGCCCGTTATGAACGATCTCACTCCAGGGGACTTGAAAGCGCACATTATCCTGCGGGGGGTATCTGTTTCATCCGCACCGGATTCTTCCCGTGTTCTTGGGCGGATATTCAGAGTATCCCTCTCAGAGGACACCTGCACTCTCACCACGCCCAACAACACGCTCGACGGCAAGAACAGCCTGGCGGTCATCAATACCCCCATCATCATTCACGGCAACTGCGCCACCATCGAGCACGACTCTACCACGTAGCCTTTCCGCCTGCTCTACGTGTCCGCCACCGGGAATCTGACCCTCTACGACCTGACGCTCACCGGTGGGGATGGCGGCACAACCAATCGCGACGCGATATACTCGCGAAGTACAGTCAGCGCCACCAATGTCACCACTGCCAGCATTGTCAGCAGCGCTGCTCCAGGTGGTGACTGATCCCGGCAATATCGATCCGCATATCAGCCCTGCGGAGACCTGTGTTTAGGTGCCGCGTGTGGCCGGTGACCGCGGCCTGGATGAAACGGTTGTACGTGACCTGGTGGCGGATCACGTTGAGGACCAGCAGTCCCGCGTTTGGCGCAAGCCGCGTGTGAACGTTTTGAAGCTGAATCTTGCTCTGGATGACCTTGTACCATGACTGATTGCCAACCCTCCGATCCCGAAACGCAGCCGGTCCGAGTTCAAGCGGAAGGTGCGCAGCCAAAACGGGGCAAACTGAAGATTTTCCTCGGCGCGGCGGCTGGGGTGGGCAAAACCTACAGCATGTTGGATGCCGCTCGCCTGCGCCGTGACGAGGGGCTTGATGTGGTCGTGGGCATTGTGGAGACCCATGGACTCGCCGAGACGGAAGCCCTGCTCACCGGGTTGGAAGTTTTGCCCCGGCGGCAGATGGAATATCGGGGGACCATCCAGCAGGAGTTTGATATCGATGCGGCCCTGGCACGCCATCCCGACTTGATTCTGGTCGATGAACTGGCTCACACCAATATCCCTGGATCGCGGCACACCAAACGTTGGCAGGATGTTGAGGAACTGCTCAACGACGGGATTAACGTGTATACCACCGTCAATATCCAACATCTGGAAAGCCTGAGCGACATTGTCAAACAGATTACCGATATTACGGTTCACGAGCGCGTCCCCGACGCTGTGTTTGAAGAAGCAGACGAGATTGAGATGGTCGACCTGTCGCCGGAAGACCTGTTGCAGCGTCTGAAAGAGGGCAAGGTCTATATCCCGCAGCAGGCCGAACATGCCGCGCGCCATTTCTTCCGCAAGGGGAATTTGCTGGCCTTGCGCGAATTGGCCCTGCGGCTCACGGCGGATCGCGTAGATGATCAGATGCAGAGCTATCGGCAGGATCACGCGATCACTCAGCCGTGGCCCGCCGGTGAACGAATCATGGTGAGCGTGAGTCCAAGCCCACTCTCGCGGCGGCTGGTGCGCGCAGCCAAGCGCATGGCAGCGGGCCTGCACGCCCATTGGATCGCCGCCTATGTCGAAACCCCCGCGCGCGCTGCCATGGCCGAAGAAGACCGCCAGCGTGTGGTGCAAACTCTGCGGTTGGCGGAACGTCTGGGTGCAGAGACGATCACACTCAGCGGTGAACGGGTGAGCGAGGAGCTGCTGGCATATGCCCGACAGCGCAACGTGAGCAAGATCATCGTGGGCAAACCGATTCATGCCCGCTGGCGGGATTTGCTCTTTGGGTCGGTGTTGGATGAGATCATTAGAGGTAGCGGGAAAATCGATGTGTATGTCATCAGTGGCGATCTCGATGATTCTCGTGCATTTCCGCCCCCGGTTCTGCTCCGGCGCACCAGTGATTGGCGTTATTACCTCATGGCACTGCTGGTCGTGGCCGTATGTACGCTCATTGCCCGCCTGATCTATCACCACCTTGAGCCAGCCAACCTGATTATGGTGTACCTGGTCGGCACGGTGATCGTAGCAGCTCGCGTGGGGCGTGGACCCTCGATTCTGGCCTCGATTCTCAGCGTCGCGCTCTTTGACTTCTTTTTTGTCCAACCGCACCTCACGTTTGCTGTGCGTGATTCCGAATATCTGGTAACCTTTGCCGTGATGCTGATGGTGAGCTTGGTGATCAGTACCCTCACAACGCGGATTAAGCTCCAGGCCGAAGCCGCCCGCGAGCGCGAGCGCCACACCGCCAGCCTGTATGCCATGAGTCGGGAACTGGCCAGCAGTCGAGGCACAGCAGCCCTGATCAAGATCGCCGCGCAGCACATCGGGGATATTTTTGATGCGCACGTCTCGGTCTTGCTGGTGGACCGGGAAGGCCGTCTGCCAACAGGCAGCGAGTTCGATGCCGACGAGATGGCCGTCGCTCAATGGGTCTTTGAGCACGGGCAGATCGCGGGGCGCGGTACGGAGACACTGCCCGACGCGCGGGGCATCTATCTTCCTCTCAGAGGATCGGAACACGTGATAGGCGTCATGGGCCTTGATCCGAACAATGTGCAGCGCCTGCAATCCCCGGATCAGCGCCATTTGCTGGAAACCTTCGCCAGCCAGACCGCCCTGGCACTGGAACGCGCGCGTCTGGCGGAAGAAGCGGAGCGTGTCCGCTTGCAGGTCGAGACTGAGCAACTGCGCAGCTCACTGCTCAGTTCAGTCTCGCACGATCTGCGTACGCCGCTGGCCTCGATCACTGGAGCGGCGAGCGGCCTGTTGGAAGATGATGGATCGCTGGCTCCCCAGGCGCGCCGCGAACTGGCCCAGCTTGCATATGAGGAGGCGGAGCGGCTCAATCGCCTGGTGGGCAATCTGCTGGAGATGACCCGGTTGGAAGCCGGTGTGGGCATCCAGAAGGAATGGCAGTCTCTGGAAGAAGTGACTGGCATTGCCCTGAACCGGTTGGAATCGCGGCTGCACGATCACCCTCTCACCACATCACTGCCACCCGATCTGCCGCTGATCCCGTTCGACAGCTTGTTGCTTGAGCAGGTTCTGGTTAACCTGTTAGAGAATGCCATCAAATATACGCCCGCCGGTACGCCCATTGAGCTATCGGCCCATGTCGAACCGGGCGGCGTGCAGGTTGAAGTAGCGGATCATGGGCCTGGATTGCCTGCTGGCACAGAGCAGCGCGTATTCGATAAGTTTTACCGCGCCCAACCGGATAGTGTGCGCGGCGCGGGGTTAGGACTGGCGATCTGTCAAGGTATAATTCAGGCGCATGGCGGGCGTATCTGGGCCGAAAATCGCCCGGAAGGTGGAGCCGTCTTTCGCTTTGTGCTCCCCATAGAAGGTGAACCACCAGAGGTCAAAACCGACGATGAGTGACGAAACAGGAGCGCTCATTCTTGCCATTGAGGATGACCCTCAGATTCTCCGTTTTTTGCGAACCACGCTGACCAGCAGCGGCTACCGGCTGATCGAAGCAACAACGGGTGGTGAAGGGATCAACCAGGTGGCCCTGCGCCGTCCGGATATAATCATTCTCGATTTGGGCTTGCCCGATCTGGACGGTCTGGAAGTGACTCGCCGCCTGCGTGAGTGGTCCGAGACTCCGATTATTGTTGTCTCGGCGCGCGAACAGGAGAACGATAAGGTCGAGGCACTGGACGCAGGGGCCGATGATTATCTCACCAAGCCCTTTGGCACCGCCGAACTGCTGGCCCGGATTCGGGTGGCTCTGCGCCATTCCCTGAAGGCGATGGGCGTGGACGATGGGCAGTTTGAAGTCGGCGATCTGCGCGTGGATCTGGTACGGCGGCAGGTATTTGTGCAGGGAAATGAAATTCACTTGTCGCCCACCGAGTACAAGTTGCTCACCATCCTGATCCAAAACGCAGGCAAAGTGGTGACCGGACGGCAGCTTCTCAAACTGGTCTGGGGGTCAGGGTACGAGAATGAGAGCCACTATGTTCGGGTGTATATGGGGCAGCTTCGGCACAAACTGGAGGTGGATCCGGCGCGGCCTCGTTATCTGATTACCGAGCCAGGGGTTGGGTATCGCTTGAAGGTCGAGTAAGACTCGATGCGTGGCCTTCGCGCGGTTCAGTGTGCTATCCGATTTCTCCGAAATTCCACGCCATATATTATCCCCTTTTGACAAAACGTTGACTGCCTCACAAGCCATTTTTACACAGTTTTGATGTCGATCTGGATAGGATCAGCCCGCATCTGTGATCGGTACAGATGGCCGGATGAGATTGATCCAGGGATGTGACTCATGTATCCAGAGCGAAATCGTAGACCACGTTGGAATAGGCTGTATCTGATCGTGCTGCCGGCGGTAGGGGGCCTGGTCCTGGAAAACGACTTGCACCTTACGCCAACCGGTCACAAGCTTGTGCTTGTTCTGATCGTTGGTGTTGTCTATGGATGGATTGGGCAGTGGGTCGGTGCGAATGCGGCAGCGCTGGAAAACCTGGGCGCCGAAAAATGCCAGGAACAGAGCCATAATCCAGTCCTATTCGGGACGCGGGAGTTTCCGACTCGCGTCCAGGCGCGCTTTCGTGAGGTGATGTCATTCTATCGCCATGAGGCACCACCTGAGTGAGTGTGGATGAGGACATTTGAGCATGTCCAATTCATCTCTTCGTGTTCTGGTTGTCGATGACGATCCCGCTATTCGCCGGTTATTACGCACCGCGTTTTCGGCCTACGGTGATATAGACTCGCTTGCCGGTCATCACGTTAGCCGCCTGTGACCGCGAAAGCGACAATATCGCGGCAGTGGATGCGGGAGAGTAGACGGTTACCTGATGAAAATCTTCTCCGCCGGTAGTTCAGGTTGTGTTCCCCTGAATGAACACCTTGACGTTTTTTTTACGCCTTTCCCGCACTTCTTGAGACCTTTTTGATCAGTCGCATAGGATAATACCGCCTGATACCGTATCTTACTGGGGCCACGCGTTCGAAGGTGGCCCCGATGGCGTGAATCACAGCAGGTGCACAAGTCCGGCCATGTCGGGCTTGTTTCTTGCATATCAGGTGAAAAGGCGTTCGATCCTATGGCATCCACAGAGGTTCACAAACCCGCATTCAAGTTGTCGCAGTGGCTGATTGGCAAACCGCTTGAGACAAAATCACTGCCTCACCAGGTCGTGAGTAAGCCGATTGGTCTGGCGGTATTTGCGTCCGACGCGCTGTCCTCCACTGCCTATGCCACCGAGGAAATTCTGATTATCCTGGCGCTGGCGGGTACAGGCGCGTCAACCCTGGGTTTGTCGCTCCCAATCTCGATTGCGATCGCCATTCTATTGGCGATTGTGACCATCTCGTATCGGCAGACGATTTATGCCTATCCGAATGGTGGTGGGGCCTACATCGTGGCGCGCGATAACCTGGGCGAACTTCCCGCGCAGATCGCCGGAGCCGCTTTGCTCACCGACTATATTCTGACGGTGGCGGTGAGTATCTCAGCAGGGGTCGCGCAGATTACGTCGGGATTCCAGGAGCTGTACCCTTATCGTGTCGAGATAGCGGTGGGCGTGATCGGGCTGATGACCCTGGTTAATCTGCGGGGAGTCAAAGAAAGTGGGCGGATCTTCGCTATCCCGACCTACTTCTTCCTGGGGTCAATGTTCCTGACCCTGGGGGTTGGGGTGGTGCGGTATGCGCTGGGCGATCTGCCGACGGTTGTCGATGTTGAAGTGATGCATCAGGGTGGGCAGGCGCTGACGCTGTTTTTGGTCCTGCGCGCCTTT
Organism: Anaerolineae bacterium; assembly: GCA_034429275.1. GTDB lineage: Bacteria > Chloroflexota > Anaerolineae > Aggregatilineales > Aggregatilineaceae > DAOUFU01. The sequence continues at coordinate 6,720 of DAOUFU010000233.1, forward strand.
TCGAGCGGCTGCGCAGCGCTGACGGGCATTGAGGCGATCTCAAACGGGATCACGGCCTTCAAGGAACCGCGCAGCCATAATGCGGCAGTGACTCTGGTCGTGATGAGCAGCCTGCTGATCACGATGTTTTTGGGCATCACGTTTGTGGCGCACCAGATTCACGCCATGCCCAGCGAAACGGAAACGATCATTTCGCAGATGGGGCGTACCATCTTCGGCGAGGATAATCCTCTCTATCTGATGATCCTGGCTGGCACGGCGCTGATTTTGTTGATGGCTGCCAACACCAGCTATGCGGATTTCCCACGCCTGGCTGCGCTGCACGCCGGTGACGGTTTCCTGCCGCGCCAGCTGACGTACCGGGGCAGCCGCCTGGTATTTTCCTGGGGCATCATGGGGCTGGCGACCTGTGCTTCCCTGTTGGTGATTGTCGCACGGGCCAGCACTACCGCCTTGATTCCGCTGTACGCTATCGGCGTGTTTCTGAGCTTCACCATCTCGCAAACGGGGATGGTCGTCCGCCTGCGCAAGATCGGGCGGCTCAAACCCGGTGAGGAAGTCCCCGGACGCGAAACCGTTATGCGTTATGATCCTCACTGGCGGCTGAAGTCAATTGTCAGTGGGTTTGGGGCATTTTGCACCGGCGTCGTGATGATCATTTTCGCGGTGACCAAGTTCACTAGCGGGGCCTGGTTTGTCGTGCTTCTCATACCGACCTTGGTGTATATCTTCTTCCGCATCCACTATCACTACCGGGATGTGGCACGTTTGCTTAGCCTGGAAGGGGTGCCGGTGGATGTCGAAAAGCGCCCCGTCCAAACGGTGATCCTGGTGGATGATGTCCATGCCGAAACGGTGCGGCTGGTGAACTTCGCCAAGTCACTGGATCACCCCTGGCACGCGGTGCATATTGCGGTCAATCCGGACAAAGTGCGCCTTATCCGCGAGAAGTGGAACCGGCGGATCGGGGAAGGGGAACTGGTGATCATTCCATCCCCCTACCGCCTGTTGGCAGATCCTATTCGCCAGTACATTGAGGATCTGCAAGAGAAGACTCCGGGCAGTTTCGTCCATATCATCATGGGGCATCTGGTGATGGATACCTTCTGGGAGCAGGCCCTGCATCAGAACAGCGCAGTCATGTTTAACCTGGCCTTGAGCCGGATGGAACGTGTTGTGGTGACCAGTGTGCCCTACCAGATTCACCGCAATGGTTTGGTACATCAACGTGCTGAACTACTGGATGCTCAGGGTAAATGAGGCCGGGGCTGCATGGGGCTCACCGAGCCGGAGGTCTGCGCTTGATCTCGATACTCGTTGAGTTGATTCGTTCAGGTGCGCTTCGGTTTGCGAAGTGAGAGATCGTATTGGTGCGCCGGCAGTTGATCATCTACGAACGCAGACAGCGGCAGCCCGTGCGATGGACCCGTGGGGAGAAACCGAGGTGTTGATAATCAATCAGGCACGTCTGCGCCGTGTCATGCACAAGTACATCGCTTTTTTCAATTTGACGCGCCCTCATCAAGGGATCAAACAGGCCCAACTCCAAAAGATGCTCGACCACTTCCGGGTGCGTCTTGTGAATGGGCGGCAGGTCCTTCAGCCCCTCGATGGCGTGTGCCTGAAAGCGCCGCTTGTACTCATGGAACTGCGTCCGCGACACCCGCGCTGGCCCCCCGGTTCCTTCTCTCTTGCCTGTTCACCAACCTTGAGAGACCGTACAAAAAGCCCTCACCCTTTCGGGGGATGAGGGCCAAAAAACCTTTGCAAATGGTCTCTTAGCTCGACTTCGCGCGGCAAAGCTGGAATTATTCGGTATCGAGACGTGCCGGGTGGTCTGCTGCACAATCACTACCGTCAGGCTGCCTGACCTCCCACCTCACTCTGACCCGACCAGCGCCTGGAGGCAAGATCACCTTCCTGGTTAGGGGTGGTTTCCCTCGTAGATCATGGTTTGACGACAAACTCATAGGCCCCTGCCGCGACTTCGTGCACCTGGCCTTGAACGATCTCGCCATTGACAGACACGGTGCCAGCAGCCGGCAGCCTCACCGTTGCGGTTGTATTCGGCGGCACCACGACGGAATACCTGAACTCGTCCCCCTCATACCTCCAGGATGAAACCACCTGGCCGTAGATCGTTTGCAAGGTGGCTTTGGCATATTTCAATCCGCCGCCAGGATGTGGACTCAGGATCACGTGTTTGTAGCCAGGATGTGCCGCATCCACATTGATGCCAGCCACCGTACTATACAGCCAGGCCCCGATTGCGCCGTAGGCATAGTGGTTAAATGAGTTCATTTCGGGGGTTTGGAAGCCATACTCTTCTGTCCAGCCGTCCCAGCGCTCCCAGATAGTGGTCGCGCCTTGAGTCACAGCATAGAGCCAGGACGGCCAGCTTTTCTGGTTCAACAGGGCATAAGCCACATCCAGCCGCCCGTTCCGGCTGAGCACGTGGTTCAGGTAGGGTGAGCCGACAAAGCCTGTTGAAAGATGCATCCCGCGCCGCTCAATATCGGCGACAAGTTCATTTACCGCTTTAGTGCGCAGATGGTCTGGAAGCAAGTCAAAATGCAGCGCGAGCACATAAGCCGTTTGGGTAGGTGTAAACAGGTTCGTGTTAAACACCTCTGAGGTGATGTCACCGTAATCGACCGGCGGCAAATTGCCACGCGAGAGACTGTCGGCTGCATCCGCCTCTCTGCGCATTTGCGAGGGGATGACCGAGGCAAGCGACACCCGGCTGCCGATGAGATAACGATCTGCAAATGCTTGTTTAGTGGCCTCGAAAATCTGTTGATAGCGTGAGGCATCCTGGTCTTTTTGCAGGATGCCGGCAATCTGTGCCATCAGATGGGCGTCATAGGCCAGGAAGGCCGTGCCGATCAAGTCGCGCGGTGTATCGGCATTGATCGAGAGCCAATCGCCGAACCCCGGCCATCCCTCGTATTCGGGTGCACAGCGGATATACCCCGGACTGGTCTCGGTGATGAAATCCATGAAGCGGGTCATCATCGGGTAGTTTTCAGCGAGGATTCGCCGGTCCCCATAGGCGAGGTAGATTGTCCAGGGGCAGATGATGGCTGCATCGGCCCAGGCCGGACCGCCGTCTTCTGTATGGGCGATGGCTTTCGGTACGATGGGCGGGATACAGCCCTGTTCGTTTTGGCTGTCTACCACATCTCTCATCCACTTGGTCATGAACCCGGCGACATCGAAGTTGAAAGCAGCGGTAGACACAAATACCTGGATATCACCCGTCCAGCCTTGCCGTTCATCGCGCTGAGGGCAATCGGTGGGCAGTTCGACAAAATTGCCTTTTTGCCCCCAGGTGATATTGTGCTGGAGCTGGTTGAGCAGCGGGTCGGAACACTCAAACTCGCCTGTAGGCGTCATCTCGGAATGAAGAACGATCCCTGTAATCGTCTCTCGATTGACTTCGCCGGGATACCCCGACAGTTCGACATAGCGGAACCCGTGAAAGGTAAACTTTGGCTCCCATACCTCGTTGCCCGTTCCTTTGAAGGTGTAGTGATCGGTCGCACGCGCCTCTCGCAGGTTGGCAGTATAAAGCGATCCGTCCACATCGAGCACTTCGGCAAACCGCAGCCTGATCGTTGTGCCTGCCGGTGCACTGCCCACGAACCGGACCCATCCCACCATGTTTTGGCCGAGGTCAAAGATGTAGCTCTTCAGGCCGAATCTGCCGTGTGTTTCGGGGTCTTTGACCGGTTTCAATTCGTTGATGCGGCGCACGGTTGGGCCATTGGTGGCGACCAGAGCCATGCCGGGATCGTCGAACAATTCCACATTGAGCCAGCGCGAATCGTCAAAACCCGCCTGGTTCCAACCGGGCATTTCGAGGCGCGCGTCATACGACTCGCCCATGAGGAAGTCATTTTCCAGCAGGGGGCCAAACGCATATTTCCATGTCGAATCGGTGATGACGGTGATCAGGGAGCCATCGTCCAGCGCGATCTCCAACTGGGCGAACAACCGGGGGCGGTCAAAGTATGTCTGGCGATGCCCCCATCCAAGATGTCCTACCGCCCAACCATCACCGAGAATCGCCCCGATTGCATTCTCGCCTCCATGCAACAGGTGTGCCACATCATACACCTTGTATTGCAGCCGTTGGTGATAATCTGTCCAGCCGGGGGTGAAAATGTCCTCGCTGACGGGCTGACCGTTGATCGAACACTCGTAGAGTCCCACTGCCGTGACATACAGCCGGGCCGATTTGATCGCCCCGGACAGGGTGAACGTTTTACGCAGATAGGGAGCCGGGATGGTGGTATAGGCGCCGCCGAGCAGCGCAGACCCGATCCATTGTGCGGTCCATTCCTGGCGGTGCAGCAGGCCCATCTCGAACCAGGCGGGTTCACTTTGATGGGCACGGCCCGTTTCGTCCCACACGGTCACATTCCAATACACCCGCTGCCGCGATTTCAGGGATGGGCCGGCATAGACCACGTGCGCCGATTGATCCGATTCGACATGACCGCTGTCCCACACATCCGCCTGATTTTCGCTCAGCCGGTGCGGCTGGCTGGCGACCCAAATGCGATAGGCCGTCTGCCGCGCGCCAGGGCGATCGGTATGCATCTGCCAGCTAAACCGGGGTTGAGTGACATCAATACCCAGCGGGTTTTCCCGGTATTCGCATCTGAGGTTGGTGATGACTGTCATAAGGCAGGAATCCTTTCCAAAACGGTTAATATCACAATCCATCATCTTTTGAAATGGCTGCCGCCGAATGGCTCAGCTTCTTTCGGACATTCACTGCATTGGGCTTACATTTCGCGTCACGGCCCGCGATCTTCAGCCTGATTGTCAACCTGCCTGTCAACCCGACCGGGCCGCAGTTGCCGCCCCATCATAAAGAAAACACTTGACCAGGCGTCCTTCATGTTCAATGTTTTGGGGCACGTGCGTATGGCACATCTCCATCACTGCCGGGCAGCGACCCGCAAATTTGCACCCGGTGCGCGTATATTCATCGGTTTCGACCACGGCCAGATTGATCTTTTCTTTCCACACCTCGTCGGGATTGATCTTTGGAATGGAGTGCTTCAGGTTCTGCGTATAGGGGTGGAGTGGACTGCCCAAGACCTGTTCGACGGGGCCCATTTCGACGATCCAACCGCGCAGCATCACGGCGATACTATCACCGGTATAGTAAGCCGTGGCCAGGTCGTGCGTGATATAAATCACGCTAACTTTCTGTCGATCCTTCAAATAACGAAACATATTGACGATCGACATGCGCAGCGAGGCATCGAGCATGGAGACTGGCTCATCGGCCACAATCAGCGAGGGTTTGGTGATCAGAGCACGCGCGATAGCCACTCGCTGCGCCTGCCCACCCGAAAGCTCGTTGGGATAGCGCCCTTTGATCTCGGCTAGCGTCAGCCCAACCTCTTGCAGGACAGCGTCAATGTACGCGTCTGCTTCCTTCTTGCTGGCCATCTTGTAATTGGAGAGCGTCTCATAGAGATAATGATCTACCCGCTTCAGAGGGCTGAACGCAGCAAAGGGGTCCTGGAAAACGGGCTGGACTTCCTTGTAAAACCAGGTTTTCTTTTCCTTTGTGGATAATCTCGAAACCGAGCGCCCTTTATAGTACAGGTCGCCTTTTTCGGGCTTTTCCATCCCCAAGATCATCCGAGAGAGGGTGGTTTTGCCGCTGCCGCTTTCTCCGACAATGGTGAAGATTTCAGGCTTCTGCGCGTCAATGGCGAAGTTCACCGCATCCACTGCATGAAACGCTGTGCTGGAAAAGCCATGCCGGAGATAGAAGATTTTCGTCAAATCTTCCGCCCTCAACAGTTCAGGACTCGCGTGTTGCATGGTTCAGCTCCTGTGCAATGACATGGCAGGCGGCACGATGTCCACTGTCATCGATCTGGATCAACGGGGGTGCTGTAGTACGGCATTTGTCGATGGCGTCTGGGCAGCGGGGATGGAACCGGCAGCCCTCTGGGGGATTATCAAGCGCCGGAGGGCGGCCAGGGATGCTCAGGCGTTCAGCGCGTTCGTCCAGGCTGGGCAGCGATTTGATCAAATATTGCGTATAGGGATGGCGGGGGCGAGTCAAAATTGTGCGCGTATCCGCTTCCTCGACCACTTTGCCCGCATACAGCACAGCCACCCGGTCTGCCAGATTGGCATGAACACCCATGTCATGGGTGATCAAGACGAGCGTGCTGGATTCGCGCTGCTGAATTTCGCGCAGAAGCTGAATCACACCTCGTTGAACCACAACATCAAGGGCCGTGGTCGGCTCATCGGCGAAAATGAGCTTGGGCCAGAGAATCGTCGCCAGGGCAATGGTCACGCGCTGGCGCATCCCGCCGGAAAGCTGGTGAGGATACGCATTCAACACTTTTTCCGGCAGGCCCAATTCATTCAAATAGGCTTGTGTCATCTCGAAAGACTGTTTTTTGGTCACATGGCGATGGGCTGAGATGAAATCATGAAATGTATTATGAATACGCCGCACCGGATTGAGGACATGCATCGACCCCTGCGGAATATAGGACATCTTTTTCCAGCGCAGGTCGCGCCGTTGAGCATCTGTGAGGGACCCTGCATCAATCACCTGGCCATCCAGGTAATAGGTCACCGACCCGCCGACTACAGTCAGCGGGGGTTTAAACCCTCCAAGCAGCACCTTGAGCAGGGTAGACTTCCCACAGCCGGATTCCCCCGCGATGCCGTAAATTTCGCCTTCGTTGATCTGCAGGGAAATATCATCGATAGCTTTTACAGTTCGTTCGACGCCATAAGCCCGTGTGATGTAATAGGCTTTGAGGTTTTTGGTTTCGACGATGGGAGGCATGATTACTCCTTAACCTGCAGCCGAACCAGGCGTTTGCGAGGATCCAAGTATTCACTCAGCCCCACGGAGACAAGATAGAACCCAACGACAACGACGATCGAGGCGGCGATGGGCGCAGCGACCACCCAGACGCGGTTGGTTAGCAGC
>DAOUFU010000234.1:0-2284 GCA_034429275.1 Anaerolineae bacterium
TTCCAGGGCATGGCGGACCTCTTTCTACTCCTTTTCCGACATGCTCTATTGTCTCAGAAAGTGTTACCCATGTCTCCGACGATGTGTTACCTATCTCTCCGGTCTATACAAATTTTCGGAGAGGGGGCGGAGCGGCCCGGTTTTGGCCGCGCGGGGGTGAGGCCGGGCAACCCCCAGGGTCTCATGCCCCGAAAATGGAATACGCCCAATGCCGGAGATCGCGCGGCACGGTAACGTGCTCCGCGCCCCGGACATAGACAAAACATAGACAAAAACGCAAAATGAGCAGCGCCCCCGCCAAATTGGGAGATACAGCCCAGGCCATGTGAGGAGTATAATGGGGTGTGGGTGTTGCGGTGGTCATTGTGCGGGGTGGGGTCAAATCCGTGGGAGCAGGGCAGCCAATGAGTCACGTGTACATTGTGTCGCATCCGGCGGATGAGGAATTCGTCGGGGCCCTCACATTGCAGGTCATGGGTGCAGGATTTGCCGTGTGGGGCAACCATACGGAGGATGCAGCCAGCGTTGAGTGGAGCGAGGCCAAAGACGAGGCGATTCGAGACGCCTTCGCCGTGCTGGTGGTGATCACCCCGGCGGCGCTGGTCTCGCCGCAGGTCACCTATGAGTGGACTTTCGCGCTGGGCGTGGGGGTGACGACTCTTGTGCTCACCCGCGCGCCGATCACGCTGCCGCCGCAACTGGCGCGGCTCGAAACGTTGGAATTTGAGGACAATGACTTCCAACCCTGGGGCATGCTGATACATCGATTGCACATAGCCCGCAGCCGGTCCGGGCGCGAGCGGCTGTCGGGAGGGGTGTCGCGGCGGGGTGGGGAGCGCCGCAGTGACGAGGCGGTAGGCGACGACTTGCTGCCGGACCTGCTGGGTGATGATGGCCCTGCGCAGGAACTGCCCGGCAGGGGCGCGATCGATCCGGGTGGCAGTTTCCTCGACCGGATGCGCCGCGAGATCACCCCTTCGCCAGATAGTGCTGAGCCGGATGAGCGGCGGCTGGGACGCCCCAGCTTCCGCGAGCGCCCCGGTGATCGCTTTGGCGATCGTTTCAGTGATCACCCCAGCGAGCGCTTTCGGGAGCGGCCCCACGAAGTGCCGCTGAATGCGCCGGACGCAGTCGCGCGGCTGACCGCGCTGCTTGACCCTGCCCAGACGCGCGAGTGCCGGATCGCGGCGGCGCACCGCCTGGCCCAGACGGGCAATCCGGCGGCGGTGGCGGCGCTGGCAAAGGCGCTGCGCGATCCCGATGCGCGCGTTCGAGAGGCGGTCGCGGCGGCGCTGGGGCAGTTCAAAGCGGCGAACGCAGTGGTCGCGTTGCTGGAGGGGCTGCGCTTCTGGCGGCCCGGACCGTTTGGCGGCGGCAACAACCAGCCGATGGTGGATGCCATCCGCGCGATTGGCCCGGCCAGCGTGCCGGTCTTGATCGATGCGCTGAGCGACGAAGACCCACGCATCCGGCTGCACGCGATTGACCTGCTGTGCGAGATGGACGAGCCGGAGGTCTGGCCGGGGCTGGTGGAGGCCCTGCGCGACCCGGAGTGGCGTATCCGCTTGCAGGCGGCGGATGGGCTGGGGCGGCTGGGCCGCACCGAAGCTGTAAGTCACCTGGTGGCACTGCTGCGCGATCCTGCCGGGGAAGTGCGCATCGCGGCGGCGACTGCGCTGGGGCGGATCGGCAGCGAGGCGGCGGTGTCCGGATTGGCGCGCTTGCTGCGTGACCGGGAATGGCGCGCGCGATGGACGGCGGCGGAAGCGCTGCGGCAGATCGGCGAGGCGGCGATCCCGGAACTGATCAACCTGCTCGTCGGTGAGGAAACCGAGCTGACTCGCCGCGCAGCCATGCAGACCCTGGCGGCCATCGGCGCGGCAGCGATCCCCGCGCTGATGGAGGTGCTGCGCCAGACGGATTGGGATCGTCGGCTGACGGCGGCGGAGACGCTGGTGATGATGGGCGCGCCCGCCGTGCCTCCGCTGGTGGCGGCGCTGCACGAGGGGGACTGGCGGTTGGGCTGGACGGTGGCCGAGGCACTCAAGCGCATCGGCACGCCGGACGCGCTGGCGGCGGTGGCGGCCTGGCGCGAGGGCTGAGCGTGCGGCGAAACGGCGGCGTGAACTTTTGTGAAATGCACCCGGTAGAGGCTCTCAGGGTGATTGCATCAAAATACGTGACCCGCGAGAGTCCGGCCTCACCCCCACCTTCGCCGCGCCCTGCGGGCGCGCCCGCAGGGCGCGTTGTCGGTTGCCCCCTCTCCGAAAATTTTCGGAGAGGG
>DAOUFU010000235.1:0-10486 GCA_034429275.1 Anaerolineae bacterium
GGCCCGTGCCGCCGAGTTATCGTGGCCCGCGACTGCTCGCCGTGTGCTCGAAACATATCATGCCGTCCAGTAATCATTTTGCCTGACTCCAATTTGCGCGGCTCCCTCTGCCCGAAGAGATGACCTGACCATGCGCATCCTGTTCCTGACTGCCCAACTCCCTGAACCCCCTCACGCTGGCGGCGCACTGCGCATCAATGGTCTGATGCGCGGCGTACATGCTGCCGGCCACGAAGTCCATCTACTTGCCTTTGCCGATCCAGATACGCTGGCCGCCCACCGGACCATGCTGGAGCAATTCTGTACGGCTATCGAGACCGTTCCCCCGCCGCAGCGCACCCTTCAACAGCGCCTGAAGGACCTGCTTTTCTCTTCACAAGCCGATATGCAGCGCCGGTTTGCTTCGCCGGAATATGAGGCTCGCCTGGAACACCGGTTGAAAGAGACGCAGTTCGACCTGGTACAGATCGAGAGCCTGGAAATGGCCATCTATCTGCCCGTCATCGAACGCTGTCAGCCGCAAACGCCGCGAGTCTATGACTCGTTCAATGCGGAGTACGAGCTTCAGCACAGCGTGTTCCAGGCGGAGCGTAGTCAGATCACCCGTCTGCCCGGCACGCTGTATTCATGGATGCAGTGGAAGCGGTTGACCCGGTTCGAGCGCGAGGTGTGCGCCAGTGTGACGCATACCATCGCCGTCTCAGATGAAGATGCCGCCGCATTTCGCCAGCTCTTGCCCAACCTGTCGATCAGCGTGGTACCCAACGGCATCGACGCTGCCCGCTACGCGCCCGCGCCCCCCGGACTGAATCTCGGCCCGGCAGCACTTGTATTCACCGGCTCAATGAGCTACCGGCCCAATGTGGACGCGGCGTTGTGGTTTGCCGAACAGGTGCTCCCCAAAGTGCGCCAGCAGGTACCAGATGCCCGGTTCTTTATCGTGGGCAGCCAGCCGCACCCCCGCCTGGCTTCGCTGCGTGACCGCGACGATGTTCAGATCACCGGCTGGGTCCCAGAGGTGAACCCCTTCCTGCACGCTGCCACGCTCTATATCGCCCCGCTGCGAATGGGGAGTGGCACACGTCTCAAACTGCTACAAGCAATGGCTGCCCAGCGAGCGGTTGTCTCTACCCGCACCGGCGCACAGGGTCTGGATGTGCGCGACGGAGTCGAACTACGCCTGGCAGATGATCCTGAGACATTCGCACACGTAGTAGTCGAATTGTTGGACGATGAAGAACAGCGCCAGAGTCTTGGCGCAGCGGGTGCAGCCTTTGTCAAAGCCCACCACGACTGGTCGGTAATTGTGCCAAAACTCCTGCGAGTCTATGATCGACTGGAATCGGCCAACGCGTACCGACAGGAGAAAAAAGTATTATGAGCCAAAAACAACCCCTGATCCCCGATCCAGGTCATCGTGTCCGCCTCGCCGACTATGATCCCGACTACACGGGTGATTACAAGAAAAAATCCGACGCCGAAGAAGAGCTTATCGCCAATCGCGAACGCCTGAGTGAACTTCAGGAACTGCTCTGGGCAGATGGCCGCCACGCGCTGCTGATTATTCTGCAAGCCATGGACGCGGGCGGCAAGGATGGCACTATTGAGCACGTTATGCACGGTGTCAATCCCCAGGGAGTTCAGGTGACCAGCTTCAAGGTACCTACTCCCGAAGACCTCTCCCACGACTTTTTGTGGCGCATCCACAAACACACCCCGCCGCGCGGAATGATCGGCATTTTCAACCGCTCACATTACGAAGATGTGCTTGTGGTGCGTGTCGAAAACCTGGTTCCCAAAGAAGTCTGGCAGGCGCGTTACGACCACATCAACCACTTTGAGCGTCTGCTGGTCGACAGTGGCGTGACGATCCTCAAGTTTTTCCTGCACATCTCGAAGGAAGAACAGCGCGAACGCTTTCTCGCCCGGCTTAACGAACCGAATAAGCAGTGGAAATTTTCGCGAGGCGATCTCGTGGTCCGCGAAAAGTGGGATCAATACATGGAAGCCTATGAGGATGTGCTGACGCGGTGCTCCACCGACTATGCTCCCTGGCACATCGTCCCTGCCGACAAGAAATGGTACCGTAACCTGGTCGTATCCAACGTGATCATCCATACGCTGGAAAAGCTCGACATGCGTTACCCGGAACCGGAACCTGATCTCGACAAGATCGTGATCCCCTAACAGAAGCGCATCACTACAGCGCATCACTACGTCAGCGAACCTGGTCGGGTTTGGCCGGCACCACTTCAACGGGGGACTCATGGCGGTAAGTCACCATGCCGGGCTTGCCGCCTTTGATTTTGCGCACGTGCCTACGCTCGGTCACATCGACCAGCACACGGGCCTCACCGCGCGCACTGCTGTAATAGGCTGCCACCGCCGCCGCCTGCCGGATGATGTCGTCGGCTATGGCACGCCCGCCGGATTTGATAATCACGTGCGCGCCGGGCACGCCGCGCGCGTGCAGCCACAGATCCGATGGGCTGCCTTTGTCGAATGTCACAATATCGTTTTGCCGTGAATTGCGCCCCACCCACACCACGATATCCGGCGGAAATGTCAGCTTGAGCGGTCCCGACTGCCCACCGGCGGGTCGCCGTGTCTGCGGTCCGCGCCAGTATCCGTTGGTCTGTAGTGCATCTTGCACCTCGCCGATCTCCGGCCAGTTCGTTGCCAGATCAAGGTCGGTCGCTAGCTGGCTGAGATAGGCAAGTTCCTGCTCGGCGCTCTCCACCAGCGCGGGCACACCTTCGCGCGCACGTTTGGCTTTCTCGTACTTCTCAAAATACTGCTTGGCATTGTCGAGCGGCGAGAGGGCCGGATCGAGCGCAATCACCAGTTCTGGCCCTTCGATGTCATATTGAGCACGGAGTTCGGTCTGTCCCGGTTCGAGTGTGTATTGATACGCCAGCAGCAGTTCGCCGCTGATCCGGAGATGTTCGAGCTCGGCATCGTCCCGCAGCCCTTCGCGCAGCGAAGCCAGCTTCTTCTCGACTCTGACCTTGGCTTCCGCAATCGCCTCGGCAATGGGCCGTTTGGCAGCATCATAGGCCCCCTCGCCTACCAGCGCACCATAATAGCGTTCGAGCGCCGCGCTGACGCTCGCCGTCGGCGTCCAGCCTTCGACATGCGTCAATGGGTACACGCTGAACGCGCTGACGAAATCGCCCTCCATTGCGACCCCTGGCTGCCACTTTCCCAATTGGAACGCGCCGAACATTTCCTGAATGATCTCGAGCAGGGCACGCGCACTGGTATCCCCTGCCCGGATGTTGACTTCACCGGTCGCGCGGTAGACGACTTCCTTCGCCACCTGAGGGCTGAACCCCAGCAGGCGAGCAGTCAACACCTGGCGTGTGCGCTCGCCCGGCTCGTTATCAAGCATATCTCCGAGCAAGGTTAGAGTCAGTGTATAGGGATCGCGCTTGAATTTCTGTGGCGGCGGCGGGTCATAACGATGGCCGGGCAGACTCACACGCACCCGGTTATCTTGCGGCCCGACTCGCCGTGTGCAATCCATGATCTGCCCATCGTGACGCACCAGCAGCAGGTTGGCACGGCGCTCCATTGGCTCAGCGATCAGTTGCACCACCCCTTCCGGCCCATCGAGATCGAGAATGAGGACACGCTCCCAAGGCGGCTGGTGGACGGCTTCAATCCGTGCACCTTCAGCATAGCGCCGCAGCAGCAGCCCCAACGGCGAAGGTTTTTGCACGCCTCGCCGCAATTTTTCGCCGGAGATCAGCACCCGCGCGAACTGCTGGTGAGCGCTCATCAGCAGGTAGTGGCGCGCGTGTTGGGCGTACACTTCAAAGCCGATGCTGTCCTCATCGACTTCGAGCACGTCCTGCACACGTCCCCCGGTCAGCCGGTCACTCAATTCAGCAACCAGCGCCGAAATCGTCACTGCGTCGAAATACATGGTGTCTATCCTTCGCGCTTGCCTATACTGCCTACCGTGTACTAAAGTAGTCAATTTAGAATGGCAATGCTACAATGCGGTCACATGGATGATCGAGTTACACGTATGCGCATCGCTCTAGGTTCAACCAACCCGGTTAAGTGTAACGCAAGCCGCGCAGTTTTGGCGGCCCGGTTTCCCGGTGCCGAATTTTTGGCGCTCGATGTGGCGTCCGGCGTCTCTGCTCAGCCATGGGGCGATCTCGAAGTGAGGACGGGGGCACTCAACCGTGCCCGTGCCGCTTTGAGTCAGGCCGGGGCCGATCTTGGCGTTGGGCTGGAAGGTGGCGTTCAAGAAACGGAACTGGGACTGTTCACCTGTGCCTGGGCTGCCCTGGTCGATCACAACGGGCGGGTAGGTGTTGGCGGAAGCTCGTGTATTCTGCTGCCGCCCGCCATTGCCGAGCGCGTCCGCGCTGGCGAAGAGCTTGGTACCGCAGTCGATTTTTTGCTGAACGAGTCCAACACTCGTCAGCGAGGCGGCGCTATCGGCGCGCTCACCGCGAATCTGGAAACGCGCCAGAGCGCCTACGAGCACATTCTCCGGCTGGCTCTGGCTCCGTTCCAACATCCAGCCTGGTATCCGATTCTGGCCTGATCCGTCAGACGCTCCACCATGCGGGGGATTGTAGAATGATTAGACACAGCCGTTCCACCATCCTTTTTTTCCTGAGTGTAGCCGCTCTGACGCTGCTGCTGGCCGCGTGTGGCGGTGACGAGATCGATCAGGGGCCGGTCGTCAAGCTCGTTGTCGGCGGCACAACATATGAGACCAAGCCCTATTATTACTGCTGGCCACAATCCGAAGATGATCTCCGGTGCGACCTGAATGAGACGCGCAAGGTGCAGCCGGATAAGATCGCCCAGGTCGGCGCAGACGACGAAGTTCGCTTTGTGATCGAGGGTGGCCCACAGGCTCCCAGTTCCTTTGTCGCCCATCTGCTGGATGGTTCTCAGGTGGTCCAGAACCTGGGCACAGGGACTGAAGCGGTCTATAACGCCGAGTTCGAAGATGGCCTGTACCGCGTCCAGGTTGATGTGCAGTACCAGGATGTTAAGGGGCAAGTGGCGAATGTGTCCTACGTTTATGGACTGCAGGTGGCGGGCAAGGTAGCCGCTGTCCCCACTGCTACGCCGACTGTGCCACCTACCCCGTCACCTACTGCGCCGCCCACCAATACGCCTACGTTGACACCCACCGCGCCGCCCACCCAAACGCCGACAGCGACGCCTGAATTCAGTCCAACCCCTGCATCGAAGGCCACCAGTACGCCGAAACCTCTGCCTCCGACGGTGACACCGGCAGCGGGAATGCTGGTGTCTGCTCAGGCCCTGCGCGAGAATACCGGAGTCTTTGCGGGACCGGGCAGCGATTCCGGGCGTATTGGGATCATTCAACCCGGCGATGATTATGTGATCAGCGGTCAGAGCAGCGAATGGCTCCAACTCGAATATGCCGAATCACCCAATGGGCTGGCATGGGTCCCACAAACTGAGGTCGAGATTTCCGGCGATCTGGCAGAGATTCCGGCGCTTGCCCCTGCCGATATTGCCACGATTGAGCCATCCGTGCTCATTCCGCAGCAAACCGCCGTCGCGATGGCTTTGAACGAAACACCCGAAAGCACGCCAATGCCCATCGCCACCGCTGCGCCATTGGCGTCGGCTGTGCCCCAGGTCACTGCCACGCCGATCCCAACCAGCGCCGGAATGCCAGCCACAGCTACACCAGCGGGAAGCCAGACGCTGCCTCAACCTTCGCCCCAAGATGTCCCGGCAATGGCCTTGATCGCGGGTGGGCGAGTCTATGCACCGTTGGGTTATCGCTTCTGCCAGCGCGCAGCGTCAGGCGAACGAGTCTGCCTGGAGCTGCCCGCCGAATCCGGCACCACCCAGCGCTTCACCCTGGCGCGCGGAATGGACGCGCAACTGCACATTATCGGGGAGCGTCCGAGCGAGGTGACCATCGAGTACCTGACCGATACGGGCATTCCCACCGGTCAACCGGAAACGCGCCCAGGCGATAACCTGATCCTGTTCATCATTTCGCCAGAAGCCGGGTCGTATATCATGTCGGTGCGCTTCACCTGGCCCACACAAGAAGTAACCTACTACTTACGGGTTGCCATTACCGGCTGACAGCGATTACACCTCCCTATCACGGAACCGGTTCGTTGGTATCGGGCCGGTTCCGTGATAGAATGTGGGCGGGAGAACCTATGAACGTATCCGCACGCCGTGTTGACCCGGAGCAAAAGCATCGCCGCACTGTTCGCTACCGGATTGTCGCGCCTGTGATCCTGGCCGCGCTCGCACTCGCAGGTTTTGCCATCGTGTTGATCGTTGCGACGGCTTCGGGGTCGCTGGAAAGCAAGCAGATCTCCGTCATCATGGGCGTGCTGCTCACTGTGTTCATCCTGATCCCGACATCGCTGCTGTGCCTGATCCCTTACGTGCTGCTGGTCTTCAGTGTGGTTGGGGTAGGCAAGGTATATTCCAAAGGTGCTCAGCCCTTGCGGGCGGTGCGTCGGCTAAGCACTCGAATCACCCAGCAGACCGACTCGCTCGCCCCCAAGATTGCTGCCCCCTTTGCCGCGTTCAATGTGCGGGCAGCCCGATGGGAACAAATGCTGCGCAGCCTGGGCCGGCAGCCCGAACCGCCGGACTCACCGCGCGATCACCAGTGAATGAACAACGTTGTTGAGGAGTAGTGTTCCAATGACCGGTAACCATACACCTGACCAGGGCAGCAACTGGAAAAACAAGGCCTATCTTACAGGCGGCATGATGGGCCTGACAGTTGGCCTGATCGCTGCCTACCTGTACGTGCGCGTCTCCGACGAGAACGGCGCGCAGAATCCTGGCCAGATCAAGACGATGGACATCATCGGCCTGGCAGTCGCCATGCTTGCGCTCATTCGCCAGATCACCGATCTGGGCGCGAAGAACACCAAGTAAACCCCGGTCTTCTGACCATCCAGGGGCGCTTGATGCGCCCCTCTTTTGCTTATGGACTGCTTCTCTCCCTTTTTTGTCGGGCCAGGACCGCGCTTCCGATCTGCGATCCGGTGGCTGTTGCGCGGTCTGGTCCTGGTGCTGGCGCTGTATTCGCTTGCACCCGCACCGGTTCACATCCAGCTCGATCCGCCTCAAACAGTAGAAACGCTGCACCCCACGTTGTGTGTGCACACGCGCCTGACCGACGAAGTAGAGGAATGGAAAATTCAGCGCACTCTGCAGCTTGTCCGCGAGATGGGCGCGCCTACGATCGTCGAATTTTTCCCCTGGCCTTACATCGAAGCTGAGCAAGGCCACTACGATTGGACACACCCGGACCGTATCCTTCGCCACGCACAAAACCAGGGAATAACTGTCATTGCCCGGCTGGGTCTTGTGCCAGGATGGGCGCGCCCACCGCATGATGAGAAGGTCACCACACTGACCTATCTGGAAGAGGACTACTTCGATGAGTTCGCCAGGTTCGTTGGGGCCTTCGTGGAGCGTTATGGTGACCACATCAGCGGAGTGATCATCTGGAATGAGCCAAACCTCAGCGCTGAGTGGGGAGATCGCGCCGTCGATCCCGAAGCCTACACCCGCCTGCTCCACCTCGCCTACCAGGCCGCCCACGCTGCCAATCCAGCGATTACCGTGTTGGGCGGCGCATTGGCTCCTACCCTGGAGCCAGAGTCGAGCGGCAGCGGCATGAACGACCTGACGTACCTGGACCGTATGTACCGGGCAGGAGCCGCCCGGTCATTTGATGGTCTTGCCGTTCACACCTATGGCTTCAAACGCCCACCAGAGGACCCCCCGGCAGAAGATATGATCAATTTCCGCCGCGTTGAACTGCTTCGGGACATCATGGAACGCTATGGGGACGGTGGCAAGCCCATTATCATCACCGAAAGCGGATGGAACGACGATCCCCGGTGGGCGAACAGTGTACGGCCCGGCCAGCGTATCATATACACGCTCGACGCCCTGTCGATGGTCGAAGCCTGGCCCTGGGCCGATCAGTTGTGTCTGTGGATATTCCGCCAGCCGCTCGACCTGCGCAACCGGCGCGATGCCTATTACGCCCTGGTCTCATCGGACTTTACCATCAAGCCGATCTACCAGGCCGTCCAGGCCTACGCGCACGGTTGGGAGAACCCCTATGTCAGCTTCGACTAGATGCCATGTCGTGAGGAGTCTGCTGGTTGTCCTGATCCTCGCTGTCCTGGGAACCGCCTATGCGCTCACCCGCCCCGGCGCGCGTTTCGGCCCGCGAGATATGACCTGGTACCGCAGCCAGGTCAACCGTGATCTCTACGTCGGGGTCGATCCCAGCTATCCCCCGTTCGCCGAATGGACACCTGAACAAATCGCAGGCATCGAGCCAGATATCGCCAGAGAGATTGGGCGTCGGCTGGGGGTAAAAACGCAGATTCTGATCATGGGGACCGACAGCCTCTATGATGCGCTGTTTACGGGGGAAGTCGATATGGTCATCGCCGGGTTGCAGGCCGACCCCGCTCAAGACGAATGGGTCCATTACACACAGTCCTATTTCGACGCAGGTGCGGTGCTGGTCTCACCCGCTCACACTCCGATCAGTGCAATCGCCCAATTGGACGGCCAAACCGTTGCAGTCGAATTGGCTTCCGGCGGAGATCAGGCTGCACAGCGATGGCAGCGTCGGCTTCATGCCCTCACCATCAAGCGCTACCTGCTGCCTGCCGATGCGATCCAGGCCGTGCTCGATGGTGAAGCTGCCGCTGCCCTTGTCGATACCATCAGCGCCCGGCAAGAACTTGCACACCAGCCCCTGCTGATCATGGCCGCAGAGACTACCGCGCCCCAACCCTACGTGATTGCTCTGCGCGATGGTGATTTCCGCATGGTGAAGGAAGTCGAAAAAGGTCTGCGGGCCATGCAAGATGACGGCACGTTGAAGGCCATCATCGATCGCTGGCTTTCGCCTGCACGAACAACATCCTAAATCCTGAAAGTACACCCTGGCAAAGGAGCCGACATACCATGCACATCCGCAATGCAGCGGCCCTCCCCGGCGTAGGAAGCGCCCACGGAGAGGTCGTATTCGAACTCATTGGCCGCGCGGCAGGCGGAAGCCACCAGCATAGCCTGGCGCAAATTGTGCTGCCGCCGGGCAAAGCCTCGCGCCGCCATTTTCACCCGGTGGCCGAAGAAAGCTACTATATCCTTTCCGGTACCGCAGAAATAGAACTAAACGGCGAACGGGCCACCCTCGCTGCCGGAGACAGCGTCATGCTGCCCCCGACCCAGGTGCACCAGATCACGAACACTGGCGATACCGACCTGGTCTTGCTGGCCGTGTGCGTACCAGCGTGGACGCCGGATAACAGCGTGTATCTCGATTGACGGGATTCCCGGCAAACGACAGCGGGCCGCCCTTTGACAGGACGGCCCGCTCGTCATATGCGAGAAAACCTCACGCTGAGTTCATTTCTTAGATGATGTGCCAAAGCGGTCCATCAATTCGTTGAGCCGCCGTAGAACGTTGCTCTGGTTCATCCCTGCAATGACGCACAGCAGGTAGGTGATCGCCATTTCGCCCCGGCTGGCCGCTTCTTGCAGCAAATCCTCATTGGCAATCGACGCCAGCAGGAACATCAGAAGCCCCATCACCCCGCCAAGCAAGGGGTTGAACAAGTACCAGGTAATATGGATCGGGTCAAAATCGCGCTGCTTGGTCGTGTGTCGGTCCAGCGTTAGATACCCGGAGATGAGCGCTCCCGCGCTGCCCAGCAGCAGCGGATAGTACAATGCTGTGATCACCGTGCTGCCAATCGACTCGGAAAGATCGGTCACGGGCCGTTTGAGCAAGAACAACACTGTCAGGACGATGCCCCAACCAACATAATAGGACATCAGCATGGGGCGGTAACGCCGGATATCCTCGGTCACTTTGCGCCGGCGATTCAGGTCGGCACGGATGCGGTAGACGATCGCCCGTGCATCGTCATAATTCTGTCGCGATTCCAGCAGCAAGCCGCTGGCCCGCAGCAGCTCACGCTGATACTCGTCGGTAGCGGTGCGATCCCCCTCAACTTCTGCGACCAGTTCTTCGTGCAGAGTCTCAATCTGTTTCCACAATTTCTGGATGCGCTTGTCATCTACCAACTGGTCGAGCATCCCTTTGTCCGGCGGCGGTGTCGTCTTGAACAATTCCTCCGACCCGGTCCGCGGTGGTGCAGGGAACGGATCGCTGATGGTTGTCGGCAGTGTCTCGTCTTCCTCAGCGGAGGGCAGAAGCACTCCACCCTCATCATCCGGAGCCGCCGGGTGAAAATCGACAGGTTCTTGCTCCGATGAGTCCGGTTCATCCCGTTCCAACCGCTTGAATACCGGCTCGATCTGCTCGCGGTCCGGGGACTCCATCATCCCGTCAGACCATTCTTCAGGTTGGCGAGGTGTCAGCGCCTGGACTTCGGGAGCTGGCTCATAGGGTACACGGACAAAACCGGCGTCCTGGTCGGCCTGGCGCTCAGCGCTC
>DAOUFU010000236.1:0-2364 GCA_034429275.1 Anaerolineae bacterium
GCCTCTCCACCACAACTGGCGATCAACAGGCAGAAGACAAGCGAGAACCACAGGATTTTACGCACAACGGAGTCTCCTTACGCGCAAGGGTAGAAAAAAACACCGACCGGGGAAACGCACCGAAACGATCGTTTCGGTTGACGCGCATCGCCTGGCCGGGATGCACTTTGAGAAAATAACCAGCTATGATGACCGGCGAGAGTCCGGCCTCACTCCGGCCTTCGCCATGCCCTGCGGGCGCATTGCCGGTTGCCGCCTCACATTTTCGGAAGAGGACAGAGCGGCCCGTTTTTGGCAGCGCGGGGGTGAGGGCGATCTGCGACTGGAGTCCTAGACGCCTAACTCTTTTTTATCGACGAACCACCAGCCCAGTACATAGTACACCAGGGCGACCCCGGCCAGCAGCAGCCAATCGCCAGCGGGCACGCCATGACGGATCGTCTGGCCGCCGTTGTAGTAGTGGAACAGGAACACCGGCTTGAAGCGGTTGAGGTCTTGAATGCTGACGGCGAACATGTAGAGAATGTAGGACCCCAGCAGGAACAGGTAGGCCAGCGGTCCCGCGTAGCCTTTGCTCGACGGCACCACGACGGCTACCAGGTAGGCGAATCCGCCCACGACCATCACCGGCAGGAAGGTGCCGAATACACCGAGCGCCAGGCGTCCCGGTGGGACGTCGAATTCCGGCCAGATGTAGGTGGAGAGCCACAGCGGCAGCCAGGTCACCAGCAGCAGGATGAAGGCGATGAATGCCGAATTGGCCACGCGCGCCAGGTAATAGGCACGGCGGGAGATGGGCAGGCTCAGCATCACGTCGAGCGTGCCGTCGCGCTCGGCGTTGGTGAAGGCGTTGAAGGCCTGGACCACAATGATCACGCCCATCAGCAGTTCCATCCACAAAATGAACTGGGACTGGAGGTAATTGCCCGGCTCGCTGATGCTGAGGTCTTCAACATCGCCACCGTAAAACGCCTGGAGCATCTCTTTGGGGTAGGCATCCATCAACCGGTCCATCGCGGCGGACTGCTCGACCATGGAGGGGTAGAACGCCATGATCAGCAGGACGTAGAGCACGGAAAAGATGGACAGCCAGAGCAACACCCGCGAGGAATCGCGGAAGGCTTTGCGGAATGCGGCGAAGATGTTCCCGGAAGCGGACCGGGAGATCGAGCGACTGCCGGTGGGTGAGAGAGGCGTTAGCCGGGTCGTCATGACTGGGTGTCCTTTGTGCCATAATACGCCAGGAAGATTTCTTCCAGCGTGGGATAGGCGAGGTGAATATCCTTGACGGTGAGCCGTGCCGCCTGCTTGATGACGGCATCGATATCGGTATGACCACTGATGCGCATCCGAAGCTCGTTGCCCTCGGCGCTGAGGTCGGTGACGCCTTCAATCTGGCTGAAGCCGTCCACTGCCGCCGGGCCGTCGAGGATGAGGGTCAGCCACCGGAAGCTGACGTGGGTCAGGTTGGCGATGGTCTCGACCGCCTCCAGCCGTCCTTCGCGGATGATGCCGACGCGGTCGCACACAGCCTCGACCTCCGGCAGGTTATGTGACGACAGAAACACCGTACGGCCCTCGGCGCGGACTTCGGCCATCAACTCGTGGAAGACATTCTGCATCAAGGGGTCCAGCCCGGTGGTTGGCTCGTCGAGGATCAGCAGTTCGGGTTTGTGCGCCAGGGCAGCGATCAGGCCCATTTTTCGCCTCATGCCGGTGGACATACCTTTGAGCGAGCGCTTGAGATCGTAATCCAGGCGGTCGGCCAGGCGAAAGGCTTCGTCGAGGTGGCCGTTCTGCGCGCCGTGCATCTGCTCCAGCCAGCGCATGTAGCCCACGCCGGTCCAGTTTTCCCACAGCTTGAGTTCGGAGGGCAGGTAGCCGAGTCTCCGGCGAATGGCGACACTGTCGCGCACCGAGTCCAGCCCGAAGACCGAGATTGAGCCGCTGGAGGGGCGGATAAAATCGAGAATGGTGCGGATGGTGGTGGTTTTCCCGGCCCCGTTGGGTCCCAGAAAGCCAAATATCTCGCCGCGCATGACCTCCAGGTTGACATCCTGGATCGCGATGAGCTTGCCGTACCGGTGGGTGAGGCGATGAGTCTGGATGACCGGTGAGGAATCGAGGGTCACGGTCGTTGTTCCTTTCCGCTGCGCATCGGCGCGCAGCCCGCACGCAAGGAACTCATTATAACGCGATCTGGCCAGGTGAGGGGAGCAGGTTGGGGATGCATCAGGGTGATTGCATCAAAATACGTGACCCGCGCGAGTCCGGCCTCACCCCCACCTTCGCCGCGCCCTGCGGGCGCGTTGTCGGTTGCCCCCTCTCCGAAAATTTTCGGAGAGGGGGCGAAGCGGCCCGGTT
>DAOUFU010000237.1:0-5060 GCA_034429275.1 Anaerolineae bacterium
GCCGCGCGGGGGTGAGGCCGGGCACCCCCCACAGTCTCATGCCCCGAAAATGGAATACGCCCCGAGGAACATCGCTGCCGGGGAAGCAGCAGGCCGCCCGGATCGCCGGACGGCCTGCGTACCAACACCAATTGGAAGAGCGGATGAAGTTACTGGCCGCCGCCGAACAGGCTCTCGCCCAGGCCGCCACCGCCGAGTTCACCCAGCAGGCCGCCCGTGCTCTCCACAGCGTTATCGGGGGCGACAATGGCCGCCACCGCGTTGTGGTTGACGATGTTGCCGGAGAGAATATAGCTCATGTTGATCGCGCCGGCGGTCGGATCGAGCGCGGTCATGTCCATGTTGAAGATGTACTCATCTTCGACGCGATGGATCAGGCCATCGTTCTCGCCGATGTAGATGGTGGTAACGAACGACGAGCCGCCCATGAAACCGGCGAGCATGGGGGCAAACATGGCCATGTCTTCTGAGGACATGCCGAGTTCTTCTTCACTCAGCGCGCCGCCGGTGGCCGACGAGCCGGACTGCATCAGGCCGGTCAGGGCATCGGGCGACATCATCAGCGAGTTGATGTTCGCGGTGAGCTTCTGGACGATCATGTTCTGGCCGTTGATCGAGACGCTGGGCAGCACTTCGACGGTGAAGGCCGATGGCTCGGTGAACAGGCTGATTTCCATCCCGCCCAGGCCGAGGACCAGGCCGAGGCCCATCACGGTATCGGAATCGCTGGTCAGGTCTTCCTGCTTCCATTCATCGTCGCCCGCCTCTTTCGAGTAGCCGACGCCGTTCACGATGATGAACTGCGCCCCGCTGATATCTTCGGTGCCGGAGGCGTCGGTGAAGGTGCCTTCGCCGATGACAGCCGAGACATCAATACCCAGGCCAGCGGAGCCGGGGTTGGCGACAAAGTCGTAAGCGCCGGTGAAGTGCATCTTGCCCTCATCACCCTCGGCGCTATAGTTGAAATCGACCACCATATCCTGGACCGAACCAGACTTGAGTTCTGCCATCAGCGCGTAGGCATTCTGGCGCATCTGGCACGAATCGGCGGCTTCACCGGTGGCGCATACCACGGTGCTGGTCGTGGATGCGTCTTCGCTCAGCGAAACCGGTAGGGGGAAGCCGCATGCCAACGCGGGCAATCCCAGGATGGCCACCAACATCAAACCCAATCCCCATTTCTTCATTACGCTTCTTCCTTTGCTTGTCTACTCGAACGGATCAGTCCGGTGACCTCTCCTGTGGAGGCCACTCCTCTACACAGCCTGATTATAAGGTTTTTCGCAATCGGCACAATTGACCCTGGATCGATCTTCGGGAGTTTTTCATATTTGGGCCGGGGAGAAGGGCAGTCGTAGGGCAAACGGTGCGTGCGAGGCGCATACGCGCTAAGATCGCAGGCGCTGGCGGCTGAACGGCGAAGGAGCCGCCGTCGCTTGTGCCCGGCAGCGGGCCTGCTTGTGGGATGAGGCGATCATGATCCCTGAAATACTGCTGGTGGTGGCAGGAACACTCGGTCTGGGGAGCGTGGGCGGCTGGTGGTGGATGCGCCGCGCCAGCCGCGATCATGTCATTCGGACGCGCACGGCCTGGGTGCGCGCCGGGATGATTATTCGCTATGGGCCGGTGGGTGCACTTTGTCTGGGGCATACGCCGCGCGCGCACGCTTCGGGCGGGGTGGTGGGGGCGCTCGGTATAACGGCCCACGCGCTGCATTTCGACGGGTGGCGCGCCCGTCATCACGACCGCGACATCCCGCTGGAAGGCATCCGCCACATCCTGGTGGGGCGGGTGCGCGCCGGGCGTGGACCGGTGGCGCGCGCGCGGGTGGTGGTCCGCGTGCTGCACCAGGACGACGAACAGCGCTGGCACGAATCGGCGTTTGTGGTGGATGATCCGGCAGCCCTGGCCGCGGCGCTGGCCGATCGCTGTGGCGCGCCGGTCCACGATGATCCCGACTCGCCGCTGACCTACGGGCCGGATCGCGCGGCGCGGCTAGACCTCTCCGACGAGGGGGACTGGCTGACCGTGCGCGAGGGCGATCTGTATCTTGCGCCGGGGCTGCTGATCTTCAACTGGGCCGAGTCGCTGCCGCTCGACCGGGTCGCTTACCTGGACGTGGTGGGCGGCGCGCGGCCCGTGCTGCGAATCGAGCTGCACGATGGCAGCGTGACCGGCTTCGAGGTGGACGATCCCGGCGCGTGGGCCGATGCCATTCACGCGCAGTCGGACGTGCCCATCGCGCGGCACGGGATGTGAGGCTCGCGCGCGGCAGCCGGGGCCGAATTCGGAGCCGCTGCCGTCAGATAGACAGGGCGATCAGGGTCTGGGCGGCGTAGTAAAGGCCGAGCACCCACACCGGCGCGCTGCGCCATGATCCCCGGAAGCGTTCCAACGCCAGGGCCGAATCCGACGCGATGAAGAAATAGGCCCCGATCAAGGCCAGCAGCGTGCCTTCCTGGTCGGTCTCGAAGTGGCGATTGGCCGCCTGAAGGCCCATCAGCAGGATCACGGTCATGTAGACCATCACCGGCCCGCGCAGATCGCCGAGATGCTTCCACAAAAAGGCCAGCATCCCCAGCCCGTAGAGCAGGAAGGGAATGGCGAAATAGGCCGGGGCGTGGCCGTTGCTCTCGTGGGTGAAGGCGGCAATATACAGCACCTGCGCGACGAGGAAGCTGACCAGCCCAGGCACAAAACGGTCGCCGGGCAGCATGAGGAACACATCCCCGGCCAGCGACGCGACCAACCCCAGCAGGATCAGCACCCGGTATTCCGTCGAGATGGGGTCATCATCGGCCAGCGCGATCCCGATGATGAGCGCGGTGGTCAGCGGCTTGAAGATATATTCCTGCCATTCCGCGCTCAGCCGGGTGCCGGGTGCGGATGGGCGCGAGCGCAGTTTCGCGGCAATGGTCAGAAGCGCGCCGATCACCACGCCGATTACCAGTACCAGTTGAACAGTCGTCATAGGGTTCCCATCCGTATAGGTGAAAAACGGACTCGATTGTGGCCTTGTTCCGATCCTACTGCGCTGCTCCCGCCCGGCTGGCCTGCCACGATTCGAACCAGGCCCAGGTGCGCGCCAGCCCTTCGCGGACCGGCACCTGGGGCGCAAAGCCCAACAGGTCGCGGGCGCGCGTGTTGTCGCAGTAGGTGATCGGCGGGTCGCTGGGCGGAGTGGGCACGGCGCGTGTGTTGAGCGTGCGCCCGGAGAGCGACTCGAAGACCTCGATAAATTCGCGCAGCGAGATCGGCGCGCCAAACCCCAGGTTGATCACCTGGTAGCCGAGCGGCCTTTCCAGCGCAGCCACGACGCCGGTCACCGTATCGTCGATATAGGTCCAGTCGCGGTGAATGTCGCCGTTGTTGAAGATCGGAATTTCGGTGCCGTCCATCAGGGCGTGCATGACGCGCATCGGCATCATATCGGGCCGCCCGGCGGGACCATACACATTGAAGAAGCGCAGCGCGGTGATGTTCAGGCCGTGCAGGTGATGGTAGCTGTGAGCGAGCAGTTCGGCGGCGCGCTTGCTGGCCGGGTAAGCCGCCAGCGGGCGATCCGCCGGGTCGTCTTCGCGGAAGGGGATACGGCCCGTCTCGCCGTAAACGGACGAGGTCGAGGCGAGCACCACCTGCTCGCAGCCGTGCCGCGCGGCGGCATCAAAGATGATCAGCGAGCCGGTCAGGTTGACATCCATGTACAGCCGGGGCTGACGGACACTCTCGCGCACACCGGCCATGGCTGCCAGGTGAGCCACCCGGCGCACGGCGTGATCGCGGAACAGGGCCGCGACCAGCTCTTCGTCGCGCAGGTCGCCTTCCACCAGCGCGAAGCCGTCGTAGGCGGCCAGGCGGACGACATTGGCACGCTTGATGGCGGGATCGTAATAGTCGTTGAAGTTGTCGAGCACAACTACGCGCTCACCGCGCCGCAGCAGTGCCTCGGCGACATGGCTGCCGATGAACCCCGCCCCGCCGGTGACCAATGTCGTCATGGTGCAATATCCTTTCGCGCAAGGGCCGGTGACCGGCCTCAGCCGCCCACCGTGCCCTGAACCTCGAAGATGCCGTTCTCGGCCTTGAGCGTTTCGGGAATGAGCCGGTAACCGCTCGGCAGCGAACGGATGGCCTCGAACAGCTTGTCTTCGATCTGGTCGGTGATCGAATCGAGCGCGAAACCGGGGAGCGGGATGCCGCCCCACTGCGCAGTGTGGATGCTGAAATCGATGTGCCCGGCGCTGTCTACACGCGGCTCGATGTCGATCTTGAGCGGCACATTCATGTCGTAGTAGTTCACCTTGCCGAAGAAAATCAGCCGCCCGCCGCGGATGCCCACCTGCAGGTTCTCGAATGGGAAGGGATAGCCGTTCTGCTCGGCGAAATCGCGCCCTTCGAGGTCCAGCCACGAGGACAACTGCTGCTCGGTGAACCGGAAGGCGAACCAGCCCTGGCTGCGGGCCGTGTCGGAAGCACTGTTGATCGCGTTGTCGAAGGCAACCGCCTCGCTCACGCTAGGGCGGAAGTTATCGCCCAGGGGGGATTGGATGGGGTTGGATACGACATAGATCGCCACACACGCAACCAGCGCGCAGATCAACAGGGGGATCATCAGGATGGTCATGCAGCAGCCGCGGCAACCTTCGGGCATGGGCGGTCCTCCTCGGTCAGGGCAGGGTCACGCCCCTATTGTAGCGCGCTTTTGGGCTTTTGCCTGTGCGCGACGCCGGGGGTCCAGGGTGATTGCATCAAAATACGTGACCCGCGAGAGTCCGGCCTCACCCCCACCTTCGCCGCGCCCTGCGGGCGCGTTGTCGGTTGCCCCCTCTCCGAAAATTTTGTACAGACCGGGGACATGGGTAACAGAGTGACGGGGACATAGGTAACACTGGTAAGGGTATCATGAGCCAGTCCGAAAATCCAGGTTGATGACGTGATAGTCGGCGAAAAAGACGAGCCACACACCATCCTGGGAAGGGTCTGGACGCAGGCCCACCGGATAGCCGCGAAAGGCACGCCCGACGCGCCAGGAGCGATTGCGAAAGGAAATCTTGCCTGCC
>DAOUFU010000238.1:0-29637 GCA_034429275.1 Anaerolineae bacterium
CATTCGGCGGGTGGCTTCTGGCTCTCCTAGTCTAATGCTCTATAGAGAACAATTCAAGGAGAGAAGTTAATGTCTGACAACCAAAAACTGACCCGTCGTAAGTTCCTCAAGATGGCCGGGACCGCCGCAACAGGCGCAGCCCTGGCCACCCTCCCCGGCGTCAATTCTGCCGCCGCGAAGGCCACCCAGTCGCGTTTTGGCGTCCCCTATATCCGCCGCCAGCGCAACGTGCGGATTGCGGTCGGCGGCTGGGCGCAGCAGAACATGATCGACCTGCTGGAACAGACCGATTTCACCGGCCAGACCGGGATCAATGTCGAGATCGTGCTGCGCGCCGATACCAAAGAAACCGAGATTACCAAGATCGTTGGCGCGGTGCAGGCGGGAACCAGCCCCTATGATGTGATCGACTTTGAAGATGAACTGACCACCACGCTCTCGCAGGCCAACTACATGCTCGGCCTCGACGATATTCTGCCCCCCGGCTTGTGGGACGACTTCTCGCCGGAGATGGTCGAATACAGCAAAGTCTGGAGCACCTACAAGGGTGAGACTTTCCGCGTCATCCATAACTGGGAAATGCCGATCTGGTGGTACCGCAAGGACTGGTTCGACGAGCGCGGAATCGCCGTGCCGACGACCTGGGAAGAAGTCGCCGCGATGGGCGAGGTCTTCACCGACGAGGCCAACGGCGTGTGGGCGACCGAAGACGGCCTGATCAAGGGCGCGTTCCTCAATGTGTACCTGGCCTGGATCACGCTCCAGGCGGGCGGCAACCCCTTTGACGTGGGCGACGAGTATAAGACGGCTCTGCAGTACATCTATGACCTGATGTACACGCACAAGACCCTCAACCCGGCCTCGCTGCAGAAGGATTACAACCAGCAGAACGGCGACTACATCGCCGATAAGGTCGCCTTCATGCGCCAGTGGCCGTTCTTCGGCGATGTGGCGCGCAGCGCCGACAATGCGGCCTGGTTCAGCGAAGACAAGGTGGCGATCGGTCTGCCGCCGGTGGGACCTGGCGGCAAGGCTGGCTCGACTTACCCGGCAGCCTGGGGTTTCGGCATCATCCGCACCTCGCCGAACCTGGAAGAAGCCAAAGAACTGCTGTCGTTCCTGGTCTCCGAAGAAGTGGCCGTCAAGGCCATGCAGGTCGGCTTCTGGTTCCTCAACGCGCGCAAATCGGTTCTGGCCCAGGCCCCGGCAGACAACTGGCTGGTCAAGCAGCTCAAGATGTACACCGATGCCGGCGTGATCGGCGTGCGCCCGTTCCATCCGCACTTTGTAGAAGCGCTCACGATCCTCGAAGACACCGCTTCTGCCTACCTGACCAATCAAATGAGCCTCGACGACGCACTGGAGCAAACCCGGGCGCAGTTGAAGGACCTGGAAGAGGGCTAGACGCCCATAACCGGCTGCCTGGGTGGCCTTCTGCTGCCCAGGCAGCCTGATCTACCGCACTGTACCAGGGGACTTTGGGAGGTTCCAGGACCAAGCCATGACGACCCGAATTGATGCCGCCGCCAAGCAGCGAGCCTTTCTGCGGATACCTTCCAAATCCACCTGGCGGCGCTATATGCTTTTTACCCTGCTGGTATCCCCGGCTTTTTTTCTCCGCCTGGCGACCGCGGCCTATCCCATCGCCCAGACGGTGATGTATAGCCTGACGAACTACAACCTGCTGCGGAACACCAACAGCTACATCGGCTTCCAGAATTTCGACCGGATGACCACCAACTACGGGGTGCGCGGCGCGCTTTCGTTCACCGTGGTGTATGTGTTGGGTTCGACCGTGCTCCAGTTGATCGTGGGCCTGCTCATCGCCCAACTGCTCAACGCCAATTTCAAAGGCCGCACCTTCGCACGCACGATCAACCTGATTCCCTGGGCCATCCCGACTATTGTGGCCGGCTATGCCTTCCGCTGGTTTCTTGATGACCAGTTCGGCCTGCTGCCCAACTGGTACAGCACGCTGACCGGTAACAACCTGGTCATTTTCATCGACCCGATGATGGCCAAAGTGGCGGTGATCCTGGTCCACGTATGGAAGGATGCGCCCTTCATGGCGATTGTCTTCCTGGCCGGGATGCAGGGCGTGCCCCTCGACCTCTACGAAGCGGCCAAGATGGATGGGGCAAACGCGATCCAGCGTTTCAGCCGCATCACGCTGCCGCTGGTCATGCCGCTGGTGATCACGATGGGCCTGTTCCGGGTGGTGTGGTCGCTCTCCGGCTTCGATCTGGTTTATGGGCTGACTTCGGGCGGCCCCGGCGTAGCGACTTCGGTGTTGGCGCTGCAGATCTTCCGCGAGGGCATCCTCTTCTTCAAGTTCGGCTTCGCTTCAGCGATCAGCGTGGTGTTGCTGGCGTTTGTCGGCATCGTCGGGGTGATCGGGCTGGGGCTATACCGGCGCGCAGACGTGACATACTGAACAAGGGGGCATCTGTATGGTCGCACTATCCGCCAAAAAACGCCGTCAGTCGCCGGTGCCGCGCCTGAACCAGGTCGGGGTGTATATCTCGTTCGTGGTGTTCACCTTGATCATCCTGCTGCCGATCTATTGGATGATCCGCTCATCACTTTCGAACCAGATCGCTTTGCACAGTCTGCCGCTAAACTATCTGCCCCGGCCCACCTTGCAAAACTTCCGCACGCTGGTTGACCAGGTGCCGTTCTATGAATACACGCGGAACTCGCTGGTTTTCGCGGTGGGGACCACCCTGCTCACCCTGGTCGTAAGCTTTCTGGCCGCCTATGGTTTCGCGCGAATCCAGGTGCGCGGCAGCGGCATCCTGCTGTGGATTCTGGTGCTCTCTATGGCGCTGCCCGATGTGGGGACGATTGTCCCGCTGTACAAAATCCTGTCCAACTTCGGCCTGCTGGATTCGATTGCCGGGCTGACCCTGGTGATGAGCAGCACGCTCACACCGTTCACGGTGTGGGTGCTGGTGTCGTTCATCAAGCAGGTGCCCTACGAGATCGAAGAGGCGGCCAAGATCGACGGGGCATCGCTGCTGGTGATCATGGGGCGCATCGTGCTGCCGGTCACGCTGCCCGGCCTGGTGACGATGGGCCTGATCAATTTCATCAATGCATGGAATAACCTGCTCTATCCGCTGTCGTTCTCGGTCACCACGGCATCGAAGACGCTCAGCGTCTCGATCACCGAGGTGTATGCGGGCTATTCGCCCTGGGGCAAGCCCTGGGAGTTGATCATGGCGGTGGGGGTGACGATGATCATCCCGGTCGTGATCCTGATCCTGGTTTCGCAGAAGGCCATTGTGCGCGGCCTGACGGGTGGGGCCATCAAGTAGATTGCCCGGTGATCGCCCGGTACGCAGATGCGCCAATGGAGGGGCGCAGCGACGCTTTTTGATCGGTCACCTGGGGGCGCGTTCGGCTGCCCGGCGATACCCCTTCTGGCGGGGCAAGGTATAATCAGCACAGTGTCCTTCGCCGAAGAGGAGTTGACCTGATGACCGCCCCAAACCCTGGATTCGAGCATGCCGCGCTGCCCTGGCAAAAACGCGTGGCGGACCTGTGCACCGCCAGCCGCGCCCCGCTGGCCCTGGCGCTGGTCTGGTTGGGCACTCACCGGGGGAAAGATGGCGTCCAGGTGGCGTTTGTGCTGCTGCTGGTGGCCGTCACGCTGGATACGCTCGATGGGTACCTGGCCCGCGTCAGCGGGTATCCGTACCAGACCTGGCTGGGGGCGCACGACCTGGCTTTTGATCTGGGCTTCAGCGTGGCGCTGCTGATCTATCTGGCGCTGGCCGGTTATCTTTCGCCCACGCTGGCGGCGCTCTATGCCGGGTTCTGGATCGCGGTGTTTTTCCTGCGCGTGATCCCGCTCAGTACGCTGGCCGTGCTCTCGCAGGGGCCGATCTACCTCGGTGTAGTGCTGGCGGCGCTCGTGCATGACCCTGACCTGGTGCTGTGGCTCGCGCTGTGGCTGATGGTGGCGCTGGCCTTTGCCGGGAAGCGCTTCTTCCGGGTGAGGCTGCCGGAATTTATCAACAGCCTTATCCACAGGGAGCACTGGCTCGATCACCGCAGCCGCGACCGGCGGCAGTTGAAGGAATGATGTGAAAGAGTGATGATCCATCATGGCTTGTCGATTTGAGGAAAAGGGAACAAGATTACAATGACGCAAGGACACGTACTTCCCAAGCCTGTGTACCTCGACAAAGTGCAGATCACCGGCGGGCTTTGGCACGAACGCCAGGCGACTAATCGCAGCAAGACCCTGCCGGCGATTTATCATCAACTGGAAAACCCGGGCCGCATCGACGCCTGGCGCATGGACCCCAACCGCGAGCGCCCGCGCAAGCGCAACGTGATTATCATGTTCTTTGATTCCGATACCGGCAAATGGCTGGAAGCGGTCGGTTACAGCCTGCAGACGCACCCCGACCCGGCGCTCGAACAGCAGGCCGATGCCGTCATCGACATGATGGAACGTGCCCAGCAGCCGGATGGCTACCTCAACACCTATTTCGGCAACCTGGAGCCGGAGAACAAGTGGCGCAACCTGCGCGACTGGCACGAAATGTACAACGCCGGGCACCTGATCGAAGGCGCAGTCGCCTATGCCCGCGCGACCGGCAAGCGCAAGGTGCTCGACATCCTCTCGCGCTTCGCCGACCACATCGGCACCGTGTTTGGCCCCAATGAGGGCCAGAAGCGCGGCTACCCTGGCCACCCGGAGCTGGAACTGGCGCTGGTCAGGCTCTACCGCGCAACGGGCAATGAACGCTATCTCAACCTCGCCAAATATTTCATCGACGAGCGCGGCAGATCGCCCCACTATTTTGATCTCGAAGCCCAGGAACGCGGCGAGCACCCGGACGATTTCTGGGCGCAGACCTACAAATATTGCCAGGCGCACATGCCGATCCGCGAGCAGACCGAAGCGACCGGCCACGCTGTGCGCGCCTGCTATCTCTATTCGGGCGTCGCGGATGTTGCCCTGGAGACGGGCGACCAGGAACTGGCACAGGTCGCGCGGCGGCTGTGGGACGACCTCACCACCCACCAGATGTACATCACCGGCGGCCTCGGCCCGGCGCACTCCAATGAAGGCTTCACCTTCGCCTTCGACCTGCCCAACGAGACCGCCTACGCCGAAACCTGCGCGGCGATTTCGCTGGCCTTCTATGCACACCGGATGTTCCATCTCGATCCCGACAGCCGCTACATCGACGTGATGGAACGCGCGCTGTATAACAACGTGCTCAGCGGTCTCTCGTTCGAGGGCGATCACTTCTTCTACGCCAACCCGCTGGCCTCATACCCGCACGTCAACCCGTTCGAACCCTGGAAGGGCATCAATCTGCAGAAATATTACCGGCGCGAGGAATGGTTCTTCTGCCCGTGCTGCCCGCCCAACGTGGCGCGGACGCTTGCCAGCATCGGCGGCTACTTCTACTCCACCACCGCCAGCCGGGTCTATGTGCACCTCTACAACACGAACACGGGCCGCTTCGAGCTTGGCGGCCAGCCGGTCCAGCTTGAGCAGCAGACTGGCTATCCGTGGGATGGGCGAGTCCAGCTCACGGTGAAGACGGAGCGCCCGGCTCAGTTCGAGCTGGCGCTGCGCGTACCCGGCTGGTGCCGCCGCTTCACGCTGGAGGTCAACGGCCAGCCGCAGTCGCTCAGCCCGCAGAAGGGCTACCTGGTGATGGCGCGCCAGTGGCAAAACGGCGACACCGTCACGCTCACGCTCGATATGCCTGTCGAGCGCATGACCGCGCACCCCGACATCCGCCAGGACGCGGGGCAGGTGGCGCTCCAGCGCGGCCCGGTCGTGTACTGCCTGGAAGAAGTGGACAACGGCCCCCGCCTGGCTAATGTCATCATCCCGCCCGGCGCGGACCTGCAGGCCCACTTCGAGCCGGACCTGTTCGGCGGCGTGAGCGTCATCACCGGCGACGCTGTGCGCATGGAAGGCGACCTTTCGGCCTGGGCCGGGGCCATCTACCAGCCGGAATCGAGCGTGCAGCAGGTGCGTACCCCCTTCCGGTTCAAGGCGATCCCCTACTACCTGTGGGCGAACCGCGAGCCGGGCGAGATGCGCGTCTGGGTGCGTGAAGGTTAGCCATGCAGGGTACGCTATGCCGGGGCAGGGAGGGGCGCTTCAGCTTGACCATGTGGTGATCGCCGTGCACGACCTGGAAACGGCCATGCGCGATTATCGCGGGCTGGGGTTCACCGTGCGCGAAGGCGGCGTGCACGCCAACCGCGCCACCTGCAACGCGCTGATCACCTTCGCCGACGGCACCTACCTGGAACTGCTGGCCGCCACCGGCGAGCCGCCGCTGTCCGGCCTGGTGGATTTTGGCCGCCTGCTGGTCGGCGGCGAAGGGCTGGTTGGGTTTGCGCTGCGCTCGCCGGACCTTGACGGCGAGGCTGCCCGGCTGCGCACCGAAGGCTTCTCCGTGGGGGCGGTCATTCCCGGCGAGCGCCGTCGTACCGATGGCACGCCGGTTCAGTGGAAGCTGGCCCTGCTCGCCGATGGCTTCGCCCCCTTTTTCATCCAGGATGTGACCCCGCAGGAATACCGTATCCCGCGCGTCCCGGCCCTGATCACTCATGCCAACGGGGCGCGCGGTTTGCACGGCGTGGAAATCGCTGTGCGCAACCTGCCCGGCGCAGCGGAGCGCTACGCGCGGCTGTTCGGCCTGCCGCCGCGTTCCTCTGGCGAAGGGCTGGCGGGGGGTGAGGTGATCCTGCGCGAAGGCGCTGCCGATGACTCCCAGGATGTCCTGGCGGCGCTGCACCTCGCTTTTGCTTCCCCCGGCGACGTGAACCTGCCGGCTGCGCAGACTCACGGAGTCACGATCCGCCCCGTCCCCGCGCGTGGGTGAATGGCATCGCCGGATTTGGAGACGCCGCTGCAGATGCGTATGATCGGCACATGCAAAAAAAACTTCTTTATCACCCATAGGGAGAGACACTGATGATCAGGCGAATGAGAAACCTTTTGATGATCCTCGTCGCGCTGGCGATGCTGATCCTGGTGGGCGGGATCGTCTCCGCGCAGTCGGGCGAGGGCGAGCCGGGCGTGTTCCGTAACCCACTGCTCGCCTACGCGGGGGCCGATCCCTGGCTGGTCTATTACGAGGGCAACTATTACCTGGCCACCACCACCGGCTCTTCTGAACTCACCATGCGCAGCGCGCCCACCCTGGCCGGACTCAAAACCGCCATCCCGGTGCAGATCTACCGCGAGACCGAGCCTTCGCGCTGCTGCAATATGTGGGCACCGGAATTCCACCTGCTGGATGGGCCGAACGGTCCGCGCTGGTATTTCTACTACAGCGCCGGGACGTCAGACACGCTCGACAACCAGCATACTCATGTGTTGGAAAGCGCCGGGACCGACCCGATGGGGCCGTATACCTACAAGGCGCGCATCTTCGACCCGGCTCACGACACCTGGGCCATCGACGGCAGCATCTTGAAGTTGAACGGCCAGTTGTACTTCCTGTTCTCGGTGTGGGATGGCCCGCAGTCGCTGTTTATCGCACCGATGAGCGATCCCTGGACGTTGAGCGGCCCGCGAGTCAAGATCGCCGCGCCGCAGTACCGCTGGGAAGGCAATGTCAACGAGGGGCCGGTCGCGCTGTATCACGACGACAAAGTATTCATCGTCTTCTCGGCGACGACCTGCGCCAGCCCCAATTATGCGCTGGGCCTGCTCACCTATACCGGCGGCGATCCGTTGAACCCTGCGTCGTGGGTGAAAAGCCCGGAGCCGGTATTCCAGCGCTCGGATGAAAACGGCGTCTTTGGCCCCGGTCACAACGGCTTTTTCGTATCGCCGGATGGCACAGAGAACTGGATCGTCTACCACGCTAACGACGCGCCGAGTGACGGCTGTGACCAGGGCCGCACAACCCGCGCCCAGAAGTTCACCTGGAACGAGGACGGAACGCCCAATTTTGGCACGCCGGTTCCGCTCACCGCCGAGATCGCCCTGCCGTCTGGCGATACCGGCGTAGATCCGCTGCTGGCCTATGGCGCGCTGACTGAGTCGCGCTTCCGCGTCTATCACGCGACGGTGAAGGATTACATTCACAACATCGATTCATTCGCCCGGCTGGGTCCATTGGGCAGTGAGGCCACGATCGACTCGCAGTTCTATGTGGTGCCGGGGCTGGCCGATCCGCAGGCCGTCACCATCATGTCGGTGACCGGCCTGGTGCTGCGTCACGAAGGCAAAACCGTGCTGTTTGGGGCCAACGACGGCTCGGAGAGCTTCGCGGCGGATGCCACCTGGTGGATCCGGCCCGGCCTCGCTGACGAGACGTGGATTTCCTTCGAGTCCTATAACATGCCGGGCCATTACCTGGGGCGACAGTTTGGCACAATGGCGCTGGTGGAACTCACCGCCGACTCGCCGCGCAAGCTGCTCGAGGACGCCACCTATCTCGAAGAACGGTGATCGCACCGGGGGCGGGCAAATCCACCATTGCCTGATCCCCCGGCGATCCTCTATCATACGGGTTTCGTTTCCGGGCCGCCGTGTTGGGCGGCCCCGGTATGGTCGATGGCGACCGATCACATGGCAGACGACGAGGAACAACACAAGGCTATGGGCATTTTGCAGCGATTGGCTAACCGCTTCATCCCCGCAAACTGGCGCGCGCGGCTGCGGAACAAAGGCATCGTGCGGCTGTTCCTGACCGGCTTCTCGATGGGGTCGGCGGACCTGGTCCCCGGCGTCAGCGGGGGAACGATGGCCCTGATTTTTGGTATCTACGAGGAACTGATTCACAGCGTGCGGGTCGTCACTGGCGAGGTGGTGAGCCTGGCCTTGCGTGGGCAGATCAGGCAGGCGATCCGTGCGGTGCCCTGGGGCTTCCTGGTCCCGGTGGGCGTGGGCATGATGACCGCCATCTTCACCCTGGCCAGGCTCATCTCGTGGCTTCTGGACGATCACCCGGTGTTCATCTGGGCGTTTTTCTTCGGGCTGGTGGTGGCAGCGGTGATTGTGGTGGGCCGCCGCGTGGGCGTGTGGAGCGCCCAAACCCTGACCGCCCTGGTCATCGGCGCGGTCCTGACCTACCTGCTGGTGGGCGCGGTGCCGGTGCACACCCCGGCCACCGAGATCGCCTTCTTCCTTTCGGGCATGGTAGCGATTGTCGCCATGATCCTGCCTGGAATCTCTGGTTCGTTTTTGCTGGTGCTGATGGGCAAATATGCCCAGGTGCTCGACCTGGTGACCAACCGCGAATTCATTACGCTGGGCATCTTCGCGCTGGGGGCGGTAGTGGGGCTTTCCGCGTTCTCGCGCGTGCTGTCCTATATGTTCCGCCACCATCACCGGATGATGATGGCCGTGCTGACCGGCGTGCTGATCGGATCGCTGCGCAAAGTGTGGCCCTGGAAGGAAGTGCTGGAGACCACCCTAAACCGGCATGGCGAAGTCGTGCCATTGGTCGAAGCCAACCGCCTGCCGGACGCGGTCACGCTCGAAGTGTTCGTCGCGCTGACGCTGATGGCAGCCGGTGTGGGGCTGATTCTATACCTGAGCCGGCACGAGGAAAGCGGAGAGCAGGAATAGCCCTGTGGGCCGCCAGGCCGAGATGCTGTGCCCTGCGTGAGGCCGGGTATTGCCTGCCGCCGTGCCCCAGGCTATGCTAAGAGTAAGCGGTGAATCGGCAGCGCGCGGGTGCAATGAAGGACAGTGAGAATGGCTGGCTCCAGGCAGGTGCCCAACAGGCAGGATCTCCAGGTCACCCAGGCGGATGTGGCGCGCAGGGCAGGGGTATCGCGCTCCATCGTCTCATACGTGATCAACGACGGGCCGCGCTCCGTCTCTGCCGAAACGCGGGCGCGCGTCCTGAAGGCCATCGAGGAACTGGGTTACCGCCCAAACAAGCACGCCCAGATGCTCATGCGCCAGCAGGATTCCGTCGCGTCCGAAAAATACTTTGGCATCGTGCTGGCCGATGTCGAGATGTTCCGTCGGCCCTATTACGGCAGCATCCTGGCCGGCATCCACGAGCACGCCCACGCTCAGAACGGGCACATCCGGTTTGTGCGCGTCTTCCGCGACCTGAAGAATCCGGCCCTGTTCAATGAACTCATCCACCCCGATGAAGTCTCCGGCCTGATCCTGCTGGGGCTGGACCAGGTGCTGGTCGGCAGCGATGATCATCACCTGCTGGATCAAATCCTGTCGCGCATCACCAACGCGGTCACCGTCGAATGGCGCTGGGACGGCGTGCCGTCGATCCAGTTCGACCGCCAGGAAGCCGGGTACAAGGCGGCCCGTCACCTGGTCGAGCTGGGGCACCGCGAGATCGCCTACATTGGCCAATCCGACAGGCGGTTGGCGGGCTATCAGCAGGCGTTGTGGGAGAACGGCCTGCCCGTCGCTCAGGATGCCATCTGGAGCGATGCCGACAACGCCCACAAGGGCTATGAGGACTGTATGCGCCTGGTCCGGCGCGGAGACCTGCCCGGCGCGGTCGTGGCGGGCAGCGATGAGGTCGCCTTTGGTGTGCTCAAGGGCCTGCACGATCACCGTGTGCGCGTGCCCGACGACATGGCGCTGGTCAGCATCGACGACATCGACCTTTCGGCATTCGTCAGCCCCGCGTTGACCACCGTGCACGTGCCCAAAGAGGAAATGGGCCTCTACGCCGTGCAAATCCTGGTGAACTACAGCGCTCAGCCGAATATTCCCTCTGCTTCAATCATTCTGCCCACCGAACTCACCATCCGCGAATCGTGCGGCGCGCGCCGCTGAGCACCTACTGATGGCCATGCGCGCGGGGCCAATTTCTGTTTTTTCCGAACCTGAGATATAGTGGGTTCGTTAATCGCCTTCTCCACGCAAACACCTAGAGAGTCCAAAGATGAATTGCCCAAGATGTGGTGCTGAAAACGTCAGTTCCCGCTTATACTGCTCTGCCTGCGGCGCATCTCTCACCAGGCCGTTGTCCGAAACTTCTTCAAAAAAACGCCGCTCATTTCATGCCAAAACTGTTTTGTGGATCGTCGCCGTCATCGCCATTAATCTGGCTGGCTGCGTTCTTTCAGTGACTCAGAACAGCCCAGGGTTGTTCTTTCTTCTCCTGGCAGTGGATGTTTTCGCAGCTTCGGCGGCCCTGTGGAGACAGGGGTTTCATGCAACGGCAGTGACAATCGGCATGACCGTGGTGACTGTGGCTGTGATGGTCCTCGTCGGGAATCTTTACAGCCGTTTTGATACAAAACGCAGGCAGGATCGGCTGGAACAGCAGCACAAGGATTTGCAGGCGCTGGCTCAGACGTGGGGATCTGGCGTCATGGCGTGCGACCCACTGCCCAGAAATGATATTGTCGCACGCCAGGGTTTTGTTCCAGACACAACTCCCAGGGAGATTTTGTTGATTGAATCCCCCAACGTGAGTTCCTGGCAGGCCCTGCTTCCTGCCGATGAACAGCCTCCAACATCCGCCGAAGTTAATTGGGTGGTTTGCCTGGTCCCGCAGGAAATAGACAGCAAGTGTAGATACGATGGGGGCGTGAGTTTGTCCTACTACTACACGCTGCTCGATATTCGCCTGTATTATGTTGGGGATGGGCGGCTGGAATTCCTTGGAGGGACTCAACTCGCCGGTTCCCTGGAGGAAAGTTGCCCTCCCAGCGTACACACGGTGAACGGTGGAATTGACTATGTGATTATGGCTGATGGCAGCCACAAATCCCCCTCTGAACTGCACCTTGACCAAACCGTATCGTTTGATCGGGCATATGAGCAAATCGCTCAGATGATTGAAAATAAAACGCAGTAAGACGGAGACGGTATTAACCGAGACTCTCATACATCTGATAAGGGGGATGTTCGCCTGAACATTTCCCTTCAATGTGAACACAGTTTCGTAACTCAGTCGCCCAGGCGAGAGGTATGTATCCCGTGCCTCGCCCTCCCTGCCTCCCTGTTTCCTCAAAAAGCGCATTATGAGTAGTGCCATGCGCAATGTCTTCGACGAACGCGCCGGTCGTGCTGCCTGACCTGCAAAAAGGGGTTTGACAAACGGCCCTGAATCGTTGTATGCTGTGATCAACGCGAGTCGTCAACGCGCGTTGATCCACTATACAGCCCTTTTCATCAGGATTCTTTTTTCACCAGGGTGAAGCGCAATGACCCCCCACCTGCCGCCGATTGTTCTGGGTGCCGACCTGTCCTACGTCAACGAGATGGAAGATCATGGCGGGCTGTACCGGCGCGGCGGGCAGGTGTGCGACCCGTTCCGGCTGCTGCGCGACTGCGGGGCCAACCTGGTCCGCGTGCGGCTGTGGCACACCCCCACCTGGACCACCTACAGCACCCTCGACGATGTGCGTAAGACTATCCGCCGGGCGAAGGCGCTCGACATGGCGGTGCTGCTCGACTTCCACTATTCCGATTCCTGGGCCGACCCGGCCAAGCAGATCATCCCGGCAGCCTGGGCGCATATCCGCGAGGTGGAGGCCCTGGCGCAGGCGCTCTACGATTACACTCTCGGCGTGCTGGCCGATCTTGACCGCGACGGCCTGATGCCGGAAGTGGTGCAGGTGGGCAACGAGATCAACTCCGAGATGCTGCTCGATCACGAGGTAGGCGAGGCGGGCGCGCCGATCAACTGGCCGCGTAACGCGGCATTGATCAACGCCGGGCTGCGCGCGGGGCGCGATGCCGGGCGAGCTGCCGCCATCCAGCCGCTGACCATGCTGCACATCGCCCAGCCGGAAAACGTGATCCCCTGGTTTGATGCGGCGCTGGCTGCCGGGGTGAGCGATTTCGATCTGATTGGCCTGTCCTACTACTCGAACTGGAGCCGCTGTTCCATCCCCGAAGCCGGGCAGACCATCCGCGCCATTCGTGAGCGCTATGGGCGCGGCGTGATGATCGTGGAGACGGCCTATCCCTGGACGCTGGATGAGGCCGACGATCTGCCCAATATTCTCGGCCCGGCCTCGACTGTGCCCGGCTATCCGGCCACGCCCGCCGGGCAGAAGCAGTACCTCATCGACCTGACCCAGACGGTGATCGACAATGGTGGGCTGGGCGTTGTCTACTGGGAACCGGCCTGGATTTCGACCGCTGCCCGCACGCAGTGGGGGACCGGATCGCACTGGGACAACGCGACCTTTTTCGACTTTCACCGCGCCAACGAAGCGCACGAAGGCATCGAGTTTTTTTCACACCCCTATCGACTGCCCCCAGCCGGTAGCGCGCAGTGAATCATGTGTTCGACCTGGTTGAAGAAGCTTATTTACGAAAGGAAAACAGCATGAAAACCCGTTCGCACCTGGTGTTACTCGTTGTTTTGGCGCTGGCGATGCTGGGCAGCGCCAGCCTGAGCGCCGCACAGCAGAGCACGCTGACCATCTGGACCGATGATCAGCGCCTGCCGGTCATCACCGAGCTTTCCAAGCAGTTCACCGAAGAGTATGGGATCGAAGTGGTGGTGGAGCCGATGGGCATCCAGGACACCAAAGATGCCATGATTCGCGGCGCATCCACCGGCGAGGGGCCGGACCTGTTCATCATCCCGCATGACAACATCGGCGCGCTGGTCGAAAGCGGCGTGGTTGCCCCCATCGACCTGGGCGACAAGGCCGACAAGTTCCTGCCGAATGCGCTGGAAGGCTTCTTCTATAACGGCCAGCTCTACGGTGTGCCGTTCGCCATCGAGAATGATGCCTGCTTCCGCAATACCGAGATGCTGCCCGAAATGCCCGCCACCTGGGCCGAACTGGCCGAAGCCGGTAAAGCGCTGGTGGACGCGGGCAAGGCCCAATACGCCGCCGCCTTCCCGGACCTGGGCTACAACTACTACCCGGTCTATTCGGCCTTCGGCGGTTACCTGTTTGGCCGTGACGAAGCGGGCAACTACACCCCTGATGATGTCGGCATGGACAGCGAGGGCATGATCGCGGGCGCGCAGTGGGCCTACGACCTGATCCAGGCCGGGTATGCGTCGCAGAACCTGGACTGGGAAGCCGCCCATGTCATGTTCGAGACGGGACAGGCCCCCTTCATCATCACCGGCCCATGGGCGGTGGGACGCTTCAAGGATGCGGGCATCCCCTATGCCATCAGCGCCTGCCCGGCTGCCGAAGCTGGCGGCGAGCAGGGCGCGCCTCTGATCGGCGTGCAGGGCTTCATGGTGAACGCCAATTCCGAGAATGTGCTGCTGGCCCAGACCTACCTGCTGGAGTTCATCGCCACCGACGAGGCGATGCAGTACATCTTCGACATGGACCCTCGCCCCTCGGCCTGGGTGTCGATCTTTGAGGCGACCGAAGACCCGGATATGCAGGGCTTTGCGCAGGCCGGAGTCAATGGCCAGCCTATGCCCGCCATCCCCGCGATGGGCACCGTCTGGGATGCCTGGGGCAACGCCGGCATCCTGATCGCGCAGGGGCAGCTCACGCCTGCCGAGGCGCTGGCCGATGCTGCTACCCAGATTCGCAATCAAATCGCTGAATCCGCACAATAGAAGTTGAACCGGTCACTGCTGGCCCGGTAGAGTTCTGCCGGGCCAGTCCGATCTCATCACACCGGGAAAAGGGCGCAACCTGCCGCGCCCGCCATGTCACGGGTAGCCAGTGAGGACGATCCCCATGATGGCATTCTTGCAGCGATCACTCCAGCGTCACGGCGCGACGGCGATACGCCTTGTGGGCATTGCCGCCATCGACGCCCTACTGCTGTGGCTGACTCTCCGGCTCGCCTCCGATGGATTCCTGTTCATCGGGCTGGCGTTTTTGCTGGTGGCGGTGTTTCTGACTTCGGTCTTTCTGCTGCGGGCGCTGGTGGCCTATCGCTGGATGGCCGCCGGGCTGTCGCTGATGCTGGTCTTCACGGTGTACCCGATCTTCTACACCTTCGTGATCGCCTCGACCAACACCGGGCACGGCCATATCCTGACCAAAGAGCAGGCCATCGCCAGCCTGGAGCGGCAGACCTATACCCCGGAGGACAGCCAGTCCTACCACTGGACGGCCTTTCAATCACCGGGCGGCGAATTCGCGCTGTGGCTGCAAGCCGGGGATTCTCCGGCGCTGCTGGCCCGCCCCGGCAAGCCGCTGGTCGCTGCCGCACCGGGTGAGCACGGCGTCGGCGAGCTGGACGCGGACGGCATCCCGCTCACGCTGGACGGCTATACCCGGCTGGAACGCCGGCAGGTGGTCCCGCTGATCAACACGCTGGGCCAGATCGAATTCGGTGAGCCGCCCGATACAGTGAAGATCAAGTCGATGAGCGAGGCGACCCGATTGGAGCCGCGCTACCGCTACGACCCCGCGCAGGACGCCATCATCGACCAGAGCACCGGCACCGTCTATACGCCGCGGAAGGGCACGTTCGTTTCGGCGGAGGGCGAGCGGCTGACTCCGGGCTTTTTTGTGGGCGTGGGCCTCAACAACTTCGAGCGGTTCTTCGCCAGCTCGGCGCTGCGCGGCCCGCTCTTCCAGATCGTGGTCTGGAACTTTGCCTTCGCTTTCTTCAGCGTGCTGCTCAGCTTCGCGCTGGGGCTGTTCATCGCCGTGCTGTTCGATGACCTGCCCGGCAAACGAATCATCCGCGCGCTGCTGATCATCCCCTATCCGATCCCCGCGCTGGTGTCGATCCTGATCTGGCGCA
This sequence comes from Anaerolineae bacterium, assembly GCA_034429275.1. Lineage (GTDB taxonomy): Bacteria > Chloroflexota > Anaerolineae > Aggregatilineales > Aggregatilineaceae > DAOUFU01. Next base: position 15,632 of record DAOUFU010000238.1, read on the forward strand.
ACCTGCTCAACCCGGATTTTGGGGCGATCACCAGGGTGCTGGAAGACACCTTTGGCACGGCCCCCAACTGGCTGCTCGACCCCGCCTGGGCGCGGATCGGCGTCATCATGATCAATATGTGGCTGTCCTATCCCTACTTTTACATCATCTCCAGCGGGGCGCTGCAAGCCATCCCGCGCGAATTATTCGATGCCGCGGCGGTGGACGGCGCGAACGTGTGGGACCGCTTCCGGCGGATCACCCTGCCGCTGCTGCTGAACATCGTCAGCCCGCTGTTGATCGCGTCCTTCAGCTTCAACTTCAACAACTTCAACCTGATCTACATCTTCAACCAGGGGCGACCACCCATCGCAGGCACGCCGATCCCTGCCGGGCACACCGATATCCTGCTGTCGTTTGTGTATAAGCTGGCGTTCACTTCGGCGCAGTCCGATTACGGGCTGGCCTCGGCCATTTCGATCGTGCTGTTTGTGTTCGTCGCCGCGATCACCTGGCTCCAGTTCCGGTATACGCGCGCGTTGGAGGACCGAATCTGATGGCACAGCAGAGACTCCTCGCAGAATCCAGGGTGTTGCGGCGCTCGCTGACTCTGTCCTGGCGGCAGCGTCGGGTGCTGGGCATGGCCATTCGCTATGTGATCGCCGCGTTGTTGATCATCTTCGCGTTCATCCCGGTGGTGTGGGTGGTATCGGCATCGTTCAACCCGTCCGGCTCGCTGGTCAGCCCGGAGATCGTGCCGCGCAACCCAGGGTTCGACAATTACGAGCAGTTGTGGAACAACCGCTATTACCCGTTCAAGACGTGGCTGTTCAACTCGCTGTATATCGCCACCGTCTCCACCTTGTTGATCGTGCTGGTCACGGCGTTTTCGGCCTATGCCATGTCGCGCTTCCGCTTCTATGGACGTCAGCAGTTGATGCGCGCCATCCTGATCATCAATGTGTTTCCCGGCGTGGTGTCGATGATCGCCCTGTTTTCGATCATGCAGCAGACGGGCCGCCATGTGCCGCTCATCGGCCTGGATTCGCACCTCAGCCTGATTCTGATCTACGTCTCCGGATCGATGGGCATCAATGTGCTGCTGATGAAGGGTTTCTTCGACTCCGTCCCGCGCGAGATCGACGAATCCGCGCTGGTGGATGGGGCCTCTCACTGGCTGGTGTTCTGGCGCATCATCCTGCCGCTGGTCAAGCCGATCCTGGTGACGGTGGGTGTGCTGGCCTTCATGGGCATCTATGGCGATTTTGTGCTGCCGCGTGTGCTGCTCAGCAGCGCCGACAAGCTGACCATTATGGTCGGGTTGTACCTGTTCCAGTCGGCGGACTATGCCCAGAACTGGGGAGTCTTCACGGCGGGGGCGATTGTGGCCGCGCTGCCGGTGATCGGGCTGTACCTGCTGCTGCAGGACTATATCATCAGCGGGCTGACGGCAGGATCGATCAAAGGGTAGGGCAAAGGGTAGGGGGCGAGTCTCATGAGTCGTAAGCTGTGGTGGTCGGTGGTGATCCTGCTGGTGACGGGCGCGCTGATTCTTCCGGCGCGGGCGCAGGGGCCGGAATCAAGCCCGGCGGTGCTGGGGGTGGACCTGTCGTATGTCAACGAGATGGAAGACTGCGGCGGCGAATTCCGAGCCGGTGGCGAGCCGGTCGATCCATTTGCCCTGTTCGCGCAGTCCGGCGCGACGTTGGTCCGCGTGCGGCTGTGGCACACCCCCACCTGGACGCAGTACAGCACGCTGGACGACGTGAAGAAGACCATCGCGCGCGCCAAAGCCGAGGGCCTGGCCGTGCTGCTCGATTTCCACTATTCCGACACCTGGGCCGACCCCAGCAAGCAGATCATCCCGGCAGCCTGGGCGGAGATCACGGATACTGAAGCGCTGGCCCAGGCCGTCTACGACTACACCGCCGGCGTGCTGGCCGATCTCGACGCTGCCGGGCTGATGCCGGACATCGTGCAGGTGGGCAACGAGATCAACACGGAGATTCTGCGCGGCGAGGGCGAGTCGGGCTACCCGATTCGCTGGGAGCGCAACGCCCGCCTGATCAACGCGGGCATCCAGGCGGTGCGCGATGCCGGTGGCCCTCAGGTGATGCTGCACATCGCCAAGCCGGAAGAGGTCGAAGGCTGGCTGCTGGCCGCGATGCGCGCCGGGGTGACCGATTTCGACATCATCGGCGTGTCCTACTATCCCGGCTGGTCGAATTTCCCGGTCAGCGCGGTGGGTGCGCTGGTGAACAAGCTGCGCCACCAGTTCGGCGCGGACGTGCTGATCGCCGAGACCGCCTACCCCTGGACGCTGAGCGGCGTCGCCGAATCGGCGGGTAACATCCTGGGGCGCGACTTCCTGCTGCCCGATTATCCTGCCACGCCTGCCGGGCAGAAGCAGTTTCTGATCGATCTGACGCAGGCGGTGCTGACCAACGGCGGGCTGGGCATTGTCTACTGGGAACCGGCCTGGATTTCAACGCCGTGCCGCACCCTGTGGGGCCAGGGATCGCACTGGGAAAACGCCACGTTCTTCGACTTCGGCGACGGGAATAATGTGCACGAGGGCATCGACTGGCTGAGCCACAACTACGCGCTGCCGCTACGGGTGATGTTCCAGGTGCGCGTGGACCCGGCCACCGCGCCGGAAGGCGTGTACATTTCCGGCGATTTCACCGGTATGGGGCGCAGGCTGCTGCCGCTGGAATCGGCGGACGCAGCCTACACCCTGGATGACCACCTGATGTCGGGCAGCACCGTCACCTATGGATTTTTCGCCGGACCCAGCCGCGACGCCCAGGAAGCGCTCGACCCGACCTGCGCCGACGCGGACGGCCTGCGCACACTGACCGTCCCCGATGCCGATGCCTGCATTGTGCACACCTTTGGCGCGTGCGCGGTGGAGATTCTGCCGTACCCGTGCCCCGCTAGCGGCCCGTGACCTCGTCCATCGTGATAACGATTTTGCCGCGCGCGTGTCCCTGTTCCAGGTAGCGGAGTGCCTCCGCCGCCTCGCTGAGCGGGTAGCGCCGCTCGATGACCGGCACGATTTTGCCGCTGTCCATCATCTCGGCAATCACCGCCATATCTTCGGCGGTGGGTTCGCCCGTGCGCGTGCGGAACTTGCGGCTGCCGACCCGCGACAGCAGCGGCCCCAGCAGCATTGCCGTGAAGATCTGCCCCATCGTGCCGCCCGCCATGACGTAAATTCCACCAGGCCGCAAGGCCCGCCGATAATCGAAGATCGAACGGCTGCCGTTCACCGCCAGGATCACGTCGTACTGCTGGCCGTCGCGCACGAAATCTTCCTTCGTGTAGTCGATCACATGGTCCGCGCCGAGTTCGCGCACCATGTCCATTTTGGCGGTGCTGCACACAGCGGTGACTTCCGCACCCAGCGCTTTGGCGATCTGCACGGCGAAAGTGCCCACGCCGCCTGATGCGCCGTAGATCAGCACTTTTTTGCCCGGCCCGACCTCGCCTTCATCGCGCAGCGCTTGCAGCGCGGTCATTGCGGCCAGCGGCACGGCGGCGGCCTGTTCAAAGGTTGCGCGCGGGGGCTTCAGGGCCAGGACATCCTCACGGGCGCAGACATATTCCGCGAGCGCGCCCCGCTCACAAGTGGAGAGGTCGCCGAACACCTCGTCGCCCGGCTTGAACCGGGTGACGCCGCTGCCCACTGCTTCCACCACCCCGGCCACATCCGCGCCGAGAATGGGATAGCGGGGTTTGAGGATGCCGCCGGTCATTGGGCGGATCAGAAATGGCGAGGCCCGCATAATGCGCCAGTCCACGGCGTTCAGCGATGCCGCGCGGACCTTCACCAGCACTTCCCCCGCCTGGGGGACAGGCTGCGCCACGTCTTGATATTTCAGTACGTCCGGCGAGCCGTATTGTTCGCACACGATGGCTTTCATGGGTTCTCCCTCTCACTATGCGTTTGCACGCGCTTCAGTTCAACACCGGGGCAGAAGCATCGAACCCCTTGACGATCAACCACAGCGCCAGGACCATTTCCTGCAGGGCGAGCGGGGCCATGGCGAATCCCAGCTCGGTGCCAAACATGCTCGACAGCGGGGCAGCCAGGTACAGGGCGGCCCCCGCCAGGCCCCAGATGGACAGCCATCGCGGGACGAGCCGGGTTTGGTAAAGTTGGTAGTAGAAAATCAGCGCGCCCAGGCAGAATGGAAAGGCCAGCAGCGAAACGATCCAGTCCCCGGCCCCCAGCAGCGTTTCGCCCAGGGGAAGGTAAGCGGCTGAATCGACAGCGCCGGTGGCCACATCGTGCCGGCTCAGGGTGAGCAGCATCAGCCAGACGATCACCAGCGCGATATGGGCGATGTTTTCCAGCGCCGACCGGAACACCACATAGCCGAGTGCAAGGGTTTCGTTGTGCTTTTTAAGGATTGGGAACATCAGCACCGGGATCAGCGCCAGGGCCAGGCCCATCGTCAAAAACAGCAGCGCCCCGATAATGATCTCGTTTTCGTTGGCGGCGATCTGGCTGAGATAGTCGGGATCGCCCAGCGGCGGCCCGACGAATACGACGCTCAAGGCACCCGCGACGGTGCCGACGATAAACAGCAGGCCCGTCCACCGGGCCGTATTCTGAGATGTGCGCATGGTTGATCCCCCTCAGCGATGCCTATCGAGCGATTCTGGCTCCGGATTTCCAGATCGCGTGGAGGTGGACATCCCATGGCCATGTGTATGAATCTACGAGGCCCGCGAGTCAAAAGTTGCTGGGCGAGAGGGGCGAGAGAAAAGCGCGATCCGGGACGATGACCGCAGGGGGCGAATCCCGGATCGCGGGGTGATCGTGGTGCAGAGGGTCGGGGCGGGCTATCCCTGGTGGGTATAGGTCTCCCAGCCGAAATAGGTGGTGAACGCCTCGGTCAGGATGTCGGCGGCATAGGCCGGGGCCATCGCCGCGTGATGCTCGAAGCCGTTCTTGCACACGTAGCGCAGCAGCCCCTGCAGGTTGGGTACGGTGACCACTGCCCGGCTGCCAAAGGTCTCCAGCGGGTCGTCGATGAATTCGCCGTCACCCACATATGCCTTGATGCGCCCGTGCTTGTCATCGGTGGTGATCCGCGCATAGCCGAACGGCCCGGCGGGCGTACGCCCGGCTACCGTGCCGTAGGTGTTCTCGACGCCGAGCGTGGTGCCCAGGATCGGCGCGTTGGACATCTCGAAATCGCTGAAGAAGCTCTTGGCCCAGTTGCCGCAGTGGAAGAGCACGCACTTGTCGGGATCGTCGCCATAGTTGTTGTTCCAGTCCACCAGCGCCGCCGGTTGATCGGTCGCCAGGGAGAGCGCATACATCGAGAGCGCGCCGGTGATGTCCACTTCGCAGGCGCTCGGCATCAGCGTCTGGCTCATCATGCTCATCAGCGTGCAGACGTTGACGCCGTAGTTCTGCTGAAGCGAGTTCCAGCACTGGATGGCAGTCGCGTTGAGGTCGTTGGCGGTCATCCACTCGTCGATCACCACGCCCAGCCTGGCCTGCTTCACCACGGCGGGCGAGGGGACGTGGTTGGTGGGCACATAGGCGCGGATCGAGGCCAGCTTCTGCTGCACGCGCGGATCATCATCGGCCAGCTTGCTCGCCCAGCCGAACACTTCCGACAGGTCGAGCGTGGTCACGCTGACGCCCGCTGCCTGCAGCAGCTTTTCGCTGTAGCGGGTGGTATTGAATGCGCCGGGCCGCGCGCCGATTGCGCCCAGCCGCGCACTGCGCAGCCCTTTGACGACGCGGCACACTCCCACGAACTTTCGCAGGTCGGCCTTGAACGATTCGCTGTTGGGCCACACGGTGTGCTGCGTGGTGACGGTAAACGGGTAGTCGTATTGGTACAGGTTGTTGCAGACAGAAATCTTGCCGCAGAAGGCATCGCGCCGCCGCTCGACATGCAGCTTGTCCAGGTCGTCGGGGAACGCCTGCACCAGGATCGGCACGCGCAGCCCGGAGAGCTTGATCGACTCGGCCACCCCTTTTTCATCGCCAAAATTGGGCAGCGAGACCAGGATGCCGTCGATCTTCTCGGCGTGCTGGCGGAACAGCGCGCCGCAGGCCTTCGCGTGTTCCCAGGTTTCGACCGCGCCATACGGGGTGACGTCTTCGCCCAGGATGACGGCCTCGATCCCCAGCTCGGCCAGCACGGCCAGCACCTGCTTACGCCCCTCGGTGATCAGCACGTCGGGGAAAAAATCGCGGTTGCCAATGATTACGCCTAAAGTGGTCATCAGTTGGATTCCTCACAAAGGTATCGGAACGTTGGATAAAACGGCTCAGGCCAGCACCTGCCGGACGGCGCGCTGCCAGCCCGCGTAATAGGTTTCGGCTTGTTCAATGGGCATGGAGGGCACGTAATCCACGAACCCCTGCGGCAGGCGATCCAGTGCTTCCAGCGAATCCACCACGCCGCAGCCGAGCAGCCCGGCCATCGCCGCGCCCAGCGCCGAAAGTTCCGGCAGGCTGGAGGTGCGCAGCGTGTAGCGCGTGATGTCGGCCACGAACTGCATCAGGAAGCGGTTGCTCACCGCGCCGCCGTCGCCGTGCACAAAATCGAGCGCGATGCCGGCATCTTCGGCCATCAAGCCTAGCACGTCGCGCACTAGGTAGGCGATGGCTTCGAGCGCCGCGCGCGCCACGTGGTCGCGCGTCGTGCCAGGGGTCAGGCCCACGATCGCGCCCCGCGCATCGGCTCGCCAGTAGGGCGCGCCCAGCCCGACAAAGGCGGGCACCAGGTAGACCCCGCCGTTATCCGGCACGGCCTGCGCCATCGCCTCGGTCTCGGCAGAAGTGCGGATCAAGCCAAGCTGGTCGCGCAGCCAGGCTACAGTGGCCCCGGTAAAGTTGATGATGCCCTCGAAGGCATAGGCAGGCTGGCCGTCGATCACCCAGCCCAGCGTGGTGACAATCCCCCGGTCCGAGAGTGCCATCGCCGGGCCGAGATTGAGCAGCACCGATGAACCGGTGCCAAAGGTGACCTTTGCCATGCCGGGCCGGAAGCAGCGCTCGGCGAACAGCGCCGCCTGCGAGTCGCCCATCACACCGCAGATGGGCAGCGGCGATTCCAGCAGGCCGCCCAGCGTGGTGGTGCCAAAATGGGCGCTGCACTCGCGGACCTCCGGCAGCGCCGCCATCGGCACGCCGAACAGGTCGCACAGGTCCTCATCCCAGCGCAGCTCGGCGATGTTGTAGAGCAGGGTGCGGCTGGCGTTGGTGTGATCGGTGGCGAAGACCTGTCCACCGGTCAGCCGGTAGACCAGGTAAGCGTCGATGGTGCCGATCAGCGCCTCACCTGCGGCCACTCGCTCGCGGATCGCCGGTTCGCGCTCGAACAGCCAGGTCAGCTTGGAGGCCGGGAAATAGGTATCGATCTTGAGGCCGGTTTTGCGCTGAACGGCTGGCCCGTGACCCTGTTCGTTCAATGCTGTGCAGATGGGGTCCCCGCGCCGGCACTGCCACACGATGGCGCGGTAGAGCGGCTGGCCGGTGGCCCGGTCGAAAACCACGATGGTTTCGCGCTGGTTGGTGATGCTCAGGCACAGCAGGTCGCGCCGGGCATCCGGGTGGCGCTGCAACAAGTCGGCGCAGGCGTGCAGCGTGTTGGCATAGATTTCTTCGGCGTCGTGCTCCACCCAGCCGGGTTGTGGGTAGTGCTGGCGGTGCTCCAGCGCGATTTTATCGATCAGCGTGCCATCCGGGCGGAACAGCAGCGCCTTGGTGGCCGATGTGCTCTGGTCGATGGCCAGGATGGTGTTTGGAGAGGCACTCATGCGATCAACTCCCTGGCGAGAAGCCTCTGAACGGTCGCGGCCAGCTTTTCCGGGGTGATTCCATAATGGGCGAAGATCTCGCTCTGGCTGCCGGAGACAGTTGGCTCGTCGGGAAGGCCCACGATGCGGAAGGGGTTGTGCAGCCCGTGCTGCATCAAGACGGCGGCGCAGGCTTCGCCCAGCCCGCCGAAGACGCTGTGCTCTTCCACCGTGACCAGCGCGGTCGAGCTTTGCGCGGCCCGGACCAGGGCCTCTACATCCAGCGGCTTGATGGTGTGCATACTGATCACGCCGCACGAGATGCCGCTCAGCGCCAGGATGTCGCGGGCACCCATCGCCCGAGCGACGGTCTCGCCGGTAGCGATGAAGGTAGCGTCGCTGCCGGTCGCCAGCGTGATCGCTTTGCCGATCTCGAATGGCGTGCCGGGCGCGTGCAGATCGGGCACCGGTGCTTTGCCAAAGCGCAGATACACCGGGCGCGGATGAACTGCGGCGGCGGTGATGGCGGCGCGCGTCTCAAAATTATCCGCCGGGGCGATCACGTCGATGTTATTGATGGCGCGCAGGGCGGCGAAGTCGTGCAGCGAGTGGTGAGTTGAGCCGAGCGCGCCATAGCTGACCCCGGCGCTGATGCCGACCAGCTTCACCGGCTGATCGGAATAGGCCACGTCGTTTTTGATCTGTTCCAGGGCGCGCGCGGTCAGGAAGCAGGCCGGCGAGACGCCGAATACACACTTTCCGGCGGCGGCCAGCCCGGCAGCGATGCCGACCAGGTTTTGCTCGGCGATGCCGACTTCGACGATCTGCCGGGGCAATGCCTGGGCGAAGGAAGTGAGCTTGCCCGACCCGCGCGAGTCACTGGTGACGACCAGCAGGTCCGGGTTGGCGCGGCCCAGGTCGAGCAGGGTGGCGGCGAATTCTTCGAGGTTGGGGCGTGCGGGTGCCATTATGCTACCTCCAGCGCGGCTTTGGCGCGGTCCAGTTCCTCCAGCGCCCGCGCCAGTTCGTCGGCGGTGGGCACTTTGTGATGCCAGGGCAGCGCATTTTCGATGAAGCTAACGCCCTTGCCTTTGATGGTGTTGGCCAGGATCAGGTTGGGCTTGCCGGGCACAAAAGGCACGGCATCGAATGCGGCGATCAGGTCGGGGATGTCATTACCGTCGCAGCAGCGCACGGCATAGCCAAAGGCGGTGAACTTGTCGTACAGTGATTCGAGCGCCATCACGTTCTCGGTGCGGTCGGTGATCTGAAGCTGGTTGCGGTCCACGATGACCACCAGGTTATCCAGCTTGTAATGCGCGGCGCTCATCGAGGCTTCCCAGTTCGAGCCTTCGGTCAGTTCGCCGTCGCCGAGCAGGGTGAAGACGCGGTACGAGCGGCCATCCAGCTTGGCGGCGAGCGCCAGCCCCACCGCCACCGACAGGCCATGGCCGAGCGCGCCGGTGTTCTGCTCGATGCCCGGAATCTTGCGAGTCGGGTGGCCGACAAAGGGTGACCCATACTTGTTGAGGGTTTCCAGCGCCTCGCGGGGGAAGAATCCCCGGTCGGCCAGCACCACGTACAGCGCCTCGACCGAATGCCCCTTGCTCTGGATGTAACGGTCGCGCTGAGGGTGGGTGGCCGTTTCCGGCGAGATATTCATCACGCGGTTGTACAGCACGTTGAGGATGTCCACGCAGGACAGACTGCCACCCGTGTGACCGGCCTGGGCGTGATGAATGATCTTCAGGATGTCTTGGCGGTATTCCACAGATTTGAGTCTGAGTTCGTTCTCGGTCATGGTCTGCGTGTTCCTTTTCCGTGCTTATGGGTGCGTAGGTCCCCTGATCTGGTTTTCTACCGGGCTTTCTACTGGGCGGATGAGATGACTCCGATGGTGAGCAGCAGGCAGGCCCAGGTGCGCTGCTCGCCGGTGGCGATCACCAGGGCCGTGTCGCGCTCGCGGGCCGCCGCGTAGAAGGGGAAGCGGTGCAGCTTGAGCAGCGGCACTCCGGCGGGCAGCAGCGCGCGATATTCGTTGAAGATCGGCGGTTCCTGGTCGCCATCGGGGTGAATGCCCTCGGCGGCTTCGATCGGGATGGTGGCGGCCAGCACTTCGAGTACCTCGGTGACCGTGACCTTGCCGGGGGCCAGGTTGAGGTAGACACGCGCCGCGTCGGGATGCGCGCCGGTTGAGAAGGGGTAGTTGCTATCCGCGATCAGCACCTTTGATCCGTGCCCGGCGGATGCGAGCGCCTGCAAAATCCCCGGATGTAAGCATTTTCCGTGAATCATGAGTGATCCATCCTGTTGAGTGCAACCTGCTGTGATCGGTCATTCGGAACGGGTTGGGGGCCACCAGGCCCACTCGTCTGGGCCTGGTGGCTTCGATCGATGTCCCGGAGCGATTACTTGGCGACCGGCGCGAAGTTGAAGTAGTCGTTGACGTTTTCGGGTGTGATCAGGATGCAGTCAATCGAGATCTTCTCTTCGGCGGGCAGTTCACCGGTGGTGATGTAGGTGTGGGCCTGCTGGACGGCCAGGGGGCCGAACTGGGCGACCGGCTGGAGCACGGTGGCGTGGATCTTGCCTTCCTTGATGGCGTCCATGACGTCTTGGGAGCCATCGAAGCCGACGACGATGACATCGGTCATGCCGGCAGCCTGGAGGGCAGCCATTGCGCCCATGGCCATGGTGTCGTTACCGGAGATGACGCCCTTGATATCGGGGTGAGCCTGGATGATGGTTTCCATCACCTCGAAGGCTTCGGTCTGGGACCAGTTGGCGGTCTGCTGGGCGACCATTTCGAGGCCGGGATACTCGTCCAGCACGTCGTGATAGCCCTGGGAGCGGATGTGGGCGTTGGTGTCGGAGTCGCGGCCCGTCAGTTCGACGTACTTGCCTTCTTCACCGACCAGGCGGACGAACTCCTCAGCGCCGAGCACGGCACCCTGGTAGTTGTTGGAGATGATCTGCGAGGCGGCGATGCCGGTCTCGTTGATCTCGCGGTCGATCAGGAAGGTGGGGATGCCGGCGTCCTTGGCTTTCTTGACAGCCTGGATGGAGGCATCAGCGCCCGCGTTGTCCACGATGATCGCCTTCGCGCCCTGGGCGATGGCCAGGTCGAAGTGCTGGTCTTGCAGGGCCGGGTCATCGTCGTGGATCAGCACCAGCGTCTCATAGCCCAACGCCTTGGCCGCCGCTTCTGCCGAGTCCGCCTCTGCCTTGAAGAACGGGTTGTCGTGCGACGGCGTGATGATCACGATCAGGCCGCCGGATTCCTGGGCCACGACCGGGGCAGCGGGCACCAGCCCGACCACCATCATCACAAACACGAGTGATGTAACGATCAGTTTGAACAGGTTTTTGTTTAACATGGTTTCTTGCTTCCTTTTCCAGCTCACTTGCAGATAGTCCGACGGGTTGTGAGTTTCCAATCCGATCCGATCATGTACTGCTGAGAATTTGCTGACATCCTGTACCAGGGTTTCGAGCGACTTTGACCTCCTGTCTCCAAAGGTTCGGCCTAGCGGCTGCGTTCTTGCAGGCGCTGTTGAACCTGATCGATGATGACGGCCAGAATGATGACGAAGCCGGTGATGACCATTTGCCAGAATGAACTCAGGCCTTCCAGGATCATGCCGTTGCGCAGCACGCCGATCACAAACGCGCCGACGATGGTGCCCAGGATGGATCCGCGCCCGCCGGAAAGCGATGTGCCGCCCAGCACCACCGCCGCGATCGCGTTGAGTTCCCACGTTTCGCCCGTCGCCGGGTGCGCCGCGACCAGCTGTGAAGTGACGATCAGGCCGACGATGGCCGCGCAGAAGCCGCTGATGGCATACGTGAGCATGACTATCGTCTTCACCCGCACGCCCGAAAGCTGGGCCGCGCGCTTGTTGCCCCCGATGGCGAAGACCTGCCGCCCGAACGGCGTCTTGAGTGTGATGAAAATCGCCAGCAGCGCCATGCCGACCATGATGAACACGGAGTAGGGGATGTTCAGGCCCAGCATGGCCACCCCGCCGCCGCCGAGTTTCTCGAAGCCTGTGTTGCCCAGTTCGGGCTTGCCGACCAGGTTGGGGAAGGTCGCGCCGTTGTTGCGCAGCAGGGCAAAGCCGCGCGCTATATACAGCGTTCCCAGGGTGGCGATGAAGGGGGCCACATTGAAACGCGTGATCAAAATGCCGTTGATCAGGCCCACCAGCACACCCACCAAAATGCTGATCAGGCTCACCATCCAGACATTGAAATACACCACGCGGTTGAGCGGCTCCAGCACCAGCCCTTGATGGATCAGCCCGCCTGCGATCATGCCGGTCAGCCCCACCACCGAGCCGACCGAGAGATCGATGCCGCCGGTCAGGATGACGAACGTCATGCCGATGCCCAGGATCGCGTTGATGGCCACCTGCTTGGCCAGGATCACCTGGTTGGTGGATTTCATGAACGGGTCGGAGACGATGGCAAAAAAGGTGAACAACAGGATCAGCGCGATGAAGGCGCGCAGCTGGATCAGCACGCCGCGCAGCGTGACCCGGCCCAAAAAGCCGCTCCAGGGATAGGTTCTGGTTGTGGAATGAATTTGTGCGTCAGTCATGTTAACTCCCATTCGAATCAAGCCCGATGGCGGAGGCTTTGACCAGGGCCTGCTGCGTCGCTTCGCCATGAGCGAATTCCTGGGTGATACGCCCTTTCGACATCACCAGGATTCGGTCGGCAATGGCCATGATCTCTTTCAGTTCGGTCGAAACGAAGATAATGCCCAGGCCTTGCGCCGCCAGCCGGCGCGCAATGTCAAAAATCTCTTCTTTTGCGCCGACATCGATGCCGCGCGTTGGCTCGTCCATCAGCAGAACTTTCGGCTCGGTGAGCAGCGCCTTGGCCACTACCACTTTTTGCTGATTGCCGCCGCTCAGCGAGGAAATCAGGTTGCGCGGGTTGGAGACCTTGATCGACAGGTCGCGAATCATCTGGTCGATGCTGGCGGTCTCTCTGGCTTTCGAGAGGAAGAACCGGCGCACATGGCGTTTGAGGCTGGCCAGCAGCATGTTATCGGCGACCGAGAGTTCGGGCACCAGCCCTTCGCGCTGGCGATCTTCGGGGATCAGCATCAGCCCCTGGGCGATGCGGCTGTCGATCAAGCCGCTGAGTGTTTTCCCGCCCAGGATGATGGTGCCGCTGACGGTGTCGTTATGCAGGCCCATCAGGCATTCGAACAGCTCGGTGCGGCCTGCGCCCATCAGCCCATAGATGCCCAAGATCTCGCCCGCGCGCAGCGAGAAGCTGACATTGTCGAGCAGGTAGCCGCCGCCGAGCTTGGGCAGCGTGATGCCTTCCACGCGCAGCACTTCCTCGCCGAAGGGGTGCTGTGGGGGCCGGTACGAAGCCACCGTATCGCGCCCGACCATGTTCTCGATGATCCAGGGCAGTGTCACCTCGCTCATGGGGGCTTCGGCCACTTTGCGCCCATCGCGCAGCACGGTGATCACATCGCCGATGCGCATCAATTCTTCGAGCTTGTGCGAGATATAAATGATCGAGACGCCGTTCGCCTTGAGTTCTTCGATCACGCGGAACAGCACCTCGACTTCGGCATCGCTCAGCGCCGAGGTCGGCTCGTCCATGATCAGGATGCGCACGTCGAGCGCCAGCGCCTTGGCGATCTCGACCACCTGCTGCTGGCCGATGCGCAAGTTTTGCACCAGCGTGTTGGGATCGATGGGGTGCTCCAGGCGGGCCAGCAGTTCGCGGGTCAGCCGTTCCTGCTCGCCATGCCGGATCACCGCGCCGCCGATGGTGTGCTCGTGTGCTATGAAGATGTTCTCGGCCACGTTGAGGTTGGGGAACAGGTTCAGTTCCTGGTAGATGATCCCGATGCCCAACGCTTCGGCTTCGCGCGGGTTCTTGGGCGCGATCTCGCGGCCTTCGAGCAGCAGGCGACCGCTGGTGGGCTGCTCGACCCCGGCCATGATCTTCATCAGGGTCGATTTGCCCGCGCCGTTTTCGCCCACCAGGACGTTCACCTTGCCCCGGTAGACATTGAAATCGACGTGATCCAGCGCGACCGTGCCAGGGTAGACTTTCGTCACCTTTTCCGCGCGCAGAATGATGGGGTCCTGTCCAGGCTCGGCGGCCTGGGCGATCGCTGCGTCCAGAACGGGTGTGGTCATCAGTCGCTCACCACGATCTCCACCGGAACCACGATCCGAGTGCCGAAATCGTCCAGCGAGACCGCCCCGATAAACGAGCCA
>DAOUFU010000239.1:0-9233 GCA_034429275.1 Anaerolineae bacterium
CGCGTGCCGCCACGCCCACGTATCGCCCAGGGTTCAGGCTCCAGCCCTGCGCCTCAATCTCTGCCAGCGTCGCCGCCTTGCACAGCCCCGGCACATCCGCGTAATCCCCATCAGGGAAGGTGTCGGCCAGCCAGTCGGCGCTGCCCCGGTCCGTCTCGACCGCTTCGCCCCGGTACAGCCGCACGATATTTGCGATGAATTCAAGCTGGGCATCGCTGAATTCGCGGTGCGCCCGGTCGATCTGCTGGAAGATGCGCCGTGCGTCGATGAACAGCACGGTGTCGCGGCGGTCGGCGGGTTTGCCCCGGTCGAGAAACCACAGCGTACAGGGCAGCGTCACGTTGTGGAAGAAATTCGAGCCAATCGCGACCATCACATCGACTGCGCCGGACTGGATGAGCTTTTCGCGGATTGCGCCCTCTGAGCCGCGCGCGTCGCTGGCGGAGTTCGCCATCACGAACCCGGCGCGGCCCTGTTCGTTGAGCGCGCTGTAGAAGATCTGCACCCACAGGTAGTTGGCATTGTTGGCGGTAGGAATGCCCAGCGGGTAGCGCGGGTCGCCTTTGAGCCTGTCATAATCGACGCCGTTTACATTGAACGGTGGATTGGCCATCACAAAGTCGAAACGCCCGACGCTTCGGTGCGGATTCTCGTAGTACGTATTGGTGGGGCGGATGTCGCCTTCCAGCCCATGTACGGCCAGGTTCATCTTGCACAGCCGCACCGTCTGCTCGACCTTTTCCTGCCCGTAGATGCTGAGTTCGTCGCCAGGCTGGCGTTGGTGCCGCCGGATGAAGTTTGCGCTCTGCACAAACATGCCGCCCGATCCGCACGCCGGATCGTAGATGCGCCCGTGATACGGCTCGATGATCTCGACAATGAGTTTCACCAGGCTGGTCGGCGTGAAGAACTCGCCGCCGCGCTGCCCTTCGCCCATCGCAAACTTGCCCAGGAAATACTCGTAAATCTGCCCGAAGGTATCGCCCTCGCCGCTGGTGTCGATGCCGTTGAAGGTTTTCAGCAGGGTGATCAGCAGGTCGTTTTCCAGGCGGTTATAGGTCTTGGGCAGGACGTCGCGCAGCGCCTCGTTTTTCGCCTCGATGGCTTTCATCGCGTCGTTGACCGCCTGCCCGATGTTCGCGCCCTCTGGCAAATTGAGCAGATGGCTGTAACGCGCTTCTTCCGGCAAATACATCACCCCTTGTGCCTGGTAGTCAGTCGGTCCGGGCTGGCGGCGGGTGCTGGTCCAGGCAGCGCGGATGGCAGCGTCGGCCTGCTGGAAGCGGTAATCGGCGTGCTTGAGGAAAATCAGACCCAAGACCGGCCATGAGAAATCCGCGCGGCGCAGGCGTGAGTTGGCGCGCAATTGGTCGGCGGCATCCCAAAGGCGGTTTTGCAGTTCCTGAATTGTGGTTGACATGAGCCAGGCTCTCTGTTCGGTAAGACGTAGTGATTCACACCATAGATGTTCCGCACTAAGTATAGCCTATTATGGAGTCACAGAGGAAGGGATCCGTGGCTCGTGCTTGTTGATTGTCCCACGAAAAAAACACCGGGCAGCCCGTATTGAGCCGCCCGGTGTCGTGTTCACGCACTGACCGCCACCGGTGCGAGGTCATCATCGCCGCGCAGTTCCGCCTGGACCAGCCAGTTGATGTAGGTCGCTCCACGCTGTTCAACTGCCGCGCACCGGCAGCGTTGCGGGAGTGAGATAATCACAGGACTAACGTAGAGAAATAACCAATACCCACTGGTACACTTGGCTTACCGATAAGCTTTGTGCGTTATGGGAGCAAAAAGTGAACCTGTACATCCGAATTTTTCTAGTAAGCCTACTCGCTGTTCTTTCTCTCACTTCTCCCACCTCCGCGCAAAATGAGAACGAATTCCAGCAAACGGTTCAAATCGGGCGGGGGCATATCCAGAGCCTGAACTGGCATTCCAACAGCAGTCTGCTGGTGGCCAATTCAGTTACGGGCGCGTGGGTGTATAACGATGAGCTTGAAACCATTATTCATTTGAGCGATGTTACGCTAGCGACTTTCAGCCCGGCGGGAGGATTGCTGGCCGGGGTTAACCTCCAAAATCAGCTTGTGATTTGGGATGACCAGGATTTTGAAGTCGTCCATACGCTCATTGAGCTAGAGCAGGAAATCGTACATATTGCCTGGTCGCCTGATGGTAGCTTCCTGGCCGGAGCAGATAGAGGCGGAAATCTGGTTGTTTGGGATACCACTGAATGGCAACCTTATTTTGAATACGCGGCTGGAACTTCATATGAGGGTTATAGGGATGCCCCATTTGCCTGGAGTCCTGAAGGACTGCAGCTTGCCATTCAAGCAACCGAACAAGTCATGATTTGGAGTACAAAAACCCTTGCCTTTACCGCAACCGTAGAAGGCGGCGGTGAACTCATCTGGCGCAATGAACATCAGCTTTTTACGGCGAGTTATGGGGGAGATGACTATACACGCGCTACGCTGTGGAACATCGAAACCGGAAAGCCGCAGGTTCAATACCAGATGGGAGGGTATTGGTTCGTTCTGAGCCCAGACACCAACCTCGCCGCCGCAACATGGGGATCAGTCGATGTAGTTGATGTCGCTACAGGTGAAACGGCCTTCGAGTTCGATCCTGGAAACTGCGAATCCGCTTTAGCCTGGAAACCTGATAGTACCTGGCTGGCTGTTGGAGAAGGCGGGTTCAGTGCAGATGTCATCGGCACTATTCAGGTTTTCGATACTGAGACGGGGAAGATTGTGGACTCCATAAATGGGCTCGTGGGAAGTTCAGCACCTGAAAAGCTGCTCTGGAGTCCTGATGGTAAAAAACTTGCTGCGGTCGGATGGCTCTATGGTGAGCTGGCTATCTGGCACGTCAACAGTAGTGATCAACTAGAAATACTATTCGATCATAGCATGGCAGACACGCCTATGATCTGGAATCCTGATGGCAGGCAGGTGCTTACGGCAGATGGCAGTGGATCCGTCCATGTGTGGGACAGCCAGACCGGCGAACCGATTGGTACACTAACAGGCCACGTTATGCCTGTGCATGATATTTTGTGGCAGCCCAACGGCCAAATCCTGGCCACAAGTGATGGTATAAAGGCAAGATATTTCGATACCTCTCGGCGCGAATCTGTCCGTATCTGGGATATGCAATCCGGCAACTGGCCAGATAAGCCATTGCAGGTCCTTTTTCATGACATTCCGCTCAGCGGTTTAGCGTGGAATAGACAGGGATCGGAACTAGCCATGATCAACGAGCAAGGTAGCGCATGGATTTGGGACTCAACAAAGAGGCAGATCGTGCGCGAATTTCCACTAGATCTGTATGAAGGATGGATCATCAGGGGGATCGGGTGGGACTTTGATGGAACGATGCTGATCGTTCCGTTTATAGATAGTGGGCATATGCGAATGGCAGCAAGGGATGCAATCACTGGAACCTTACCTTCTATGGCGGGAGAATGGGCGTATCACGATATTCCTCCGAGTGACTTACCAGCAAAGCATTGGATGTCGGATAACAGCCTCATCGTAGCATTCTGGCTAAATTATGATGATGAGGGTAACTGGCGACCCAATAGTGCTCTCAAACTTCGAGCCAATTACAGCAATTCCGAGGAGTGGCCTGCCGATTTTTCGCTGAAGTGTTCACCGATGACCGGGCAAGGCAAAGACGTAGCTTTTAGTCCTGATGGCCAACGGATAGCGGGCCTTGATGAGTTCGGTACGCTCATGATCTGGGATACCCACAGTGGAGAAAATATGCTCACCGTGAATATCACCGGTGATTTCAGTATAGGTGGGCAGATTTTGTGGAGTCCTGACAGCAACCTGTTCGCTATTATGGGAGGGAAACAGCATACAATCAGAATCTTCGATGCGCATTCAGGTGCTTTGGTGGCTACCCTCCAGCCTCGTAATCAACGCACATATTCCCCTACTTGGAGTCCCGACAGTCGCCGAATCGCGGTGGTCGGAGACGGTATTGTAACGATCTGGACACGGTGAATGAGTCAGCAAAATCCAGGGGTCATCAGAAAGGCGACTTGCATCAACATACAACGTCTCCGGTGTCACCGGTGGTGATTTCATATCTTCCTGTTGCGTTTTGATGCCCCTGTGTTTTTTTGAGATTCCAGCGGGCTTTGCTTCTTTCGAGCGGTGATCCGGTGACAGCGGTGACAGGATCGATCTTTTCATCTCCTTTGTCACCGTTGTCACCGCTGTCTCCACTATGGAATCACTTGCTATGCGCCTCATTCAGAGGGGGCGTCACCGTCGTCACCGCTGTCTCCGGTAAGGATTTCGGCCTTCAAGCGCCAAACACGCACCCGGGTATCTTTCACCCGCATTTGCACGGTGAGGTGGTTGCTACTGCTGCCCGGCATCAGAATGCCCTCCTCACGCAACTGCGAGCCAATCGCGGCCACGCTGAAGCGCAGTGGCTGCACCCGGTTGACCTCGCGGTAGGCCACTTCGGGCAGCAGGTAGAGATAGCGCGCATCGCGGTAACCGATCAGCGTCACGCCCGGTCGCGATTCTTCCGGCTGTTTTGGGTTGGTGGCCAGCACCACTTCCCCGCTCGCCAGCAGCTGCGCCAGGTTATTCAAAAACACCTCGCTCGCGCGTTCCTGGCGCACGGCCTGGGCGGTTTCGAGGATGACATCCTGCCAGCCGGGCAGTACGTCCTCCGCCTCTTTTTCTTCGAGGACCTGGCGCAGCAGTTGGTAGACGGGCACGAGCACCGCCCAGTTCTGCACAATGCGCCCGGTGTTCGCCTGGGGGCCGCCCAGCGCGGCCAGCTTCTGGCGATAGCCCTCCACATTGGACGCAAAGCGCCGGGCGATGTCGGCCACCAGGTCGTGGTCTTCGATCTGGCGCGCAATCCACGCCGCAAACTCGACCGTGAAGCCGGACAGATGCTGCCGAAGCACATCAGCCTGGGCCAGCTTCTGCCCACCGGGATCGCGGTGTTCCCACGGGGGCACGTCCAGCACCAACATGCGCGAAAGGACCGAGGCCTCGCCCTCCAACACCGTTTCGCCCGTGCTCAGGACCAATCCCCGGCACGGACGCTCCTGGCGAAGCTTGGCCTCACGGGTCAGCCTGCCCCGCCCCATGCTGCGCGAGTAGCTCTGCAAAAAGCGCGTGAAGGTGCGCTCGTCGGCATAGATGTTTTTGTAGTCATCCACCCAGTAGAGCGCATCGGCCAGCGGGTAGCCCATCGCCTCCACCGTGTTAATCGTATCGCCCCACTGCGAGGGCGGCGTATCACGCGAAAACGATCCATAGAAGCTGCTCATCAGCGCGGCCAGCTCGGACTTGCCGCTGCCATACGTCCCGGCCAGGTGGATGGCCGGACGTGGGGCGGCTGCCGGAAAGAAACGCTGCAGCAGCGGCAGCAGCGCAAAGGCGATGCAGGTCGGCGCGAGCGTCTGGGGAAATACCGGTAGAATCGTCGCAAAGGCCAGCAGGCTGTCCGGCCACTCCGCGCCTTGCAGACCATAGTCACGCAGCCGGGCGTCCAGTTCGACTTCCAGAGGCTCCTCTACCTGGCCGTTCGCATTCACGCAGATGCCCGGCGAAACATAGGTCCAGCGTCCGTCGATCTGTGTCCAGCCCATGAAGCGGTAGTGGGTGCGGGTCCGATAGCCGCCGGACAGCTTGAGAATCGCTGGGGCCAGGTGTTTTCCCATGCCTGCGCGCACGGTGAAGGCTTCGCCCGCCCGCCTTGCGATGAAGCGCCGCAGCGCGGCATCATCCCCAAACACTTCGCTCGGCACCTGCAGGCTGAAGATCTGCTCGCCCTGAGTCAGCAGCAGCGAGGTCACGTGCTAGACCTGGCCATCATCGTTGACCTGGGAGATGCGCTCGGTCACGCAGGCGGTCCAGTCTGCGACGGTTTTGTCGCTGGGGCCGTAGTACGTTTCCCGGCGGTGGACCATGCGTCCCTCGACCTCCAGGTAACTCTCGTTCTCCGGCTGCGCCTGGAAACGCTCGCGTTCCAGCGCCTTACGCGCCTGGCGATACTGGCGGTCGAGATCGGTCGTTTTTACGCCATCCCCACATAGCGCCTTGAGTCGGGTGCGCTGCGCCGCCCACTCGACCGGCTCCAGCTGCGCGCAGGCGGAGATGACCGCCGCGATTTGCTCCGGCGAGGGGCGCTCCGGCTGGTCGCGGCGGCTGTACTGGCTGAGCAGGTGCTCCACCTGTTCGCGCGCACCGGACGGGATGGGATCACGTGGCGACTGGTGGTAGGCGCTCGTGATGGTGGCTCTGGCTTCCCGCTCACGTCCAGCGGGATTCTCGTTCCCCACCCCATCCGCAATATGACGCGCGATGAGTTCGACTTCCGCCTCGGCCTGACTGTAACCCGCGTCGCGAAACTGGCAGGCGGCATCAAACAGCGCCCGGTTGCGGCTGCCGTTGGAGGCTCCGCGCGCCAGGTAGTCCAGCGTCACCTGGGGCAGCGGCGCGTGCCCCTTGCCAGATGACAACCGCAGCGGCAGTGATTTGGTCGGCTTTGATGTGACCGCCAGCCACTCAAACGCCGCCAGCGGTGAGCGCCGCTCCGGATGGAACTCAACCACCCGTGCCACCACACCCCCACGTTCCAGTTTTGCGTTGACCGTGTTCGGCAGACGCATCAGCGAGGCGACCGACTTGGTGTACTCCACATCGCCGCCCACTGCATCGAACAACCCTTGCAGAATGTTGGCGATATGCTCCCGCGCGGCGTCGTCCGGCAGCGGGTATGGCTCGTCGAGCAGCCAGTAGACGTGCCAGCCGCCGCCGGAATCCAGGATGATGGACGGTTTTGGATCGAAGCTGTGCAGCGTGTCCAGTGCCGCCGCACGTTGTGCAGGATCGTCGTCGCAGTCCACGTCCACCCAAAGTGCGGGCACGAGTACCGCCGCCTCCGCTGTGCCCTTCCGTTCCCCGCGCAGGCATGGCGCAAAAAGCTCGTCGTAGCCCTCGCGGTTGAAAGCGTCCGCCTGGCGCAGATTGGTCGCCAATCGCCGCCGGTCGCCCAGCGGCGTCCAGCGCACGCGCACCGCGTCGGTGACCGGGTGAATGCAGCGGATCTCCAGCCACAGCGCCGGATCCGCCTTCTCAAACAGCGCGGCCAGGAATTCCGCGCGGCTCACGGAGATAATTTCTGCCTTGTGAGCAGCCTCGTTGTGTGACATACTATGGTTATCCTTTTTGTCTTGCATCCAGAGGACTTGAGCGTCTAGTTGGCCAACTGTTCCGCTCCGGTCCTCTGTGTGCGTCTGGTCAGGGCTGCAGGTCAAGCGATAGTCCGCGATCTGGTTCGTCATCGCGTGTTTCCTCCGGTTCATGAATAAGGGCGGTCAAACCGCCACCAGTCGAGCCTGAGTAGAGCTGCATGGTGAAGGCCTCCAGCTTTTCCAGCGTGGGATCCGGATACTTCCGCAGGTGAGCGGCATACAGCGCACTCACCTCGTCGGCCAGATCGTGCGGCATGTTGAGCAGCAGCGGGCGAAACTCCAGGCGCGGTTCTCCCTCATCGGATGGGAAATAGCGGTAAGTGCCCGCCGCGCTGAGGTCTTCTGTCGTGCGGCGCACGCCCGCCCACACCGGCCAGGCTTGACCCTGGGCATCGACAACCACGCCATCCGGCTCGCGTTCGACCACCCGGCGCTGCTGCTCGCGCACGGCTTCGAGCACGTCGTAACGCTGCTCCCAATCCGGACCAACATAACGCCCCATCAGGTTAGCCATCTGGACTTCAGTGCAGCGGTGCAGCAGATCGATGTGATCCCCCTTCTTGTTGCGCGAAAAGAACAACGGGACGCGCTCCCCTGCGTCTTCGTCGAAATAGGTGCCGGGCAGGATCACGTGGGTATGCGGATCGTGCAGGCCCGGTGCCTGGGGGTCATCGCTCAGACGGTGGTGTGTGACCACGCTGTGCTCAATTCCGCCTTCGATACCGCGTGCCTCAAAGAACTGGTCGAGTGAGGCTTCGGTCAGTTCGCGTACAAACCGCCCGCGCTGGTTCTCCGGCACCATCGCGACCAGGTCAGGGTTCGGGTTGAAGACGACCGTGAAGGCCAGCACATGCTCGCTGCGGTACTGCTCGCAGGCCTGCGCGATCTCCCCCACCGTGCTGCCCAGGCCATGATCCGCCCAGCGTTGGCGGCCACCCACCTGCCTGACGTGCCCGTGGCGGCTGTCGCGATAGGTCAGGTAACGCAGCAGCCCCTTAGTGCGTTTGGAATCACTGGTCGTGGGCTTCTTGTATTTCACGTTGGCCACACACATCTGTTTGCGGTCCATCTACGCCCTCCGTTTCGTCACACGCGCGATGAAGTCTTCCAGCGTCGCGGTCAGGTGATCCACCTTGCGGTCCACCTCGGCGATCTTGCCCTCGACTGAACGGGCAATCGCCTTGCGCGAGCCGGGTAGATCGTCCTGGTGCATGAAGTAGAAGGTCACCGCATCGCGAATCAGGTCGGCCTTGGTGAGCGGCTCTCCCCGACGCGAGCGGGCGCGCACCAGTTCAGCCAGCCGGCGGTCCTGATCGGGTGTGAACCCGATGGTCATTCGTGCGGTGTATTGTGCTTTCTTCAATTCACTTCCTCCTTGATGACAGATTCGATAACCTGGCGCAGCCGCGGCGCAGGCCGGAAACGGCCCACCAAACGGGTCAGGGTTTTCGGTTGTCGTGCGCCGTGCTGGCCGGTCAATGTCTTGCGCACTGCCCCGCTGGCGCGCAGTGGGTGAACGTCGATGGACAGCCGGCCCAGGTCCGCGATCTGGACGACCTGACCAGGCTGGCTCAACTGCTCGATACAGATGTTGACCATCATCTCCAGCACGTCGTCCACCTCACGCCTGGAGCAATCTGGCAGGCGTCGTGCAATGGCAATCACAAGCTGCTGGTGGTTCATGCGTCCACTCCTTTTCTTGTCGTGCGGACGATATCGACCCATTCAGGGCGTGTGGCACGGCTCTTGATGCGCCCCGGCACGGGGTGCAGGCGGTCGGGCTGGGACACCGACCCGACAGGCGCGGGGGGTGCTCCATCCCCGCGCACCGGTGCGAGCCCGGCAGGCGCTCCACCGGACCCCCGCGCGATGAGCGCGGGCGAGCGATTTAGCTCGCTCACAAGGGACCGGTGAACCCCTCGCAAGGAGACACCGGTGCCGGGCCCTTGTGCGGTCCGCTGTGCGGACCGGTGGGCGGCAGGCCGCGCAC
>DAOUFU010000240.1:0-21498 GCA_034429275.1 Anaerolineae bacterium
GGATATACTCCAGATCGTCGATCATCTTGCCTTCCTGTTCGTCTATCCTGTTCATCCCTTCCATTTTACCCCGCTTTCCCCCATCCATAGTTGTGGGTAACGCATAGCCGAAAACTTTCGGAGAGGGGGCGAAGCGGCCCGGTTTTGGCCGCGCGGGGGTGAGGCCGGGCAACCCCCACAGTCTCATGCCCCGAAAATGGAATACGCCCATCAGAACAACTGCCTGTGGCATTCGTTCATCGAGCGTGCTGCCGTCTCGCCCTCGTCCCACGCGCAGGAAGATCGACCCGCCCGGCCCGGTTCAGTTCACCAGCTTATAGCCGATACCCGGCACCGTCATCAGCAGCGAGGGGTTGCCGGGGTCAAGCTCGATCTTTTCGCGCAGGCGGCGGATATTCACCGTCACCACCTGGTCGGTATCCGGCGTGTTTTCGTAGCCCCAAACGGCGTCAAGAATCTGGCTGCGGCTGAGCGCCTGGTTAGGGTGCGGGGCCAGGTAGGTGAGCAGGCGTAGCTCGGTAGGCGTCACATTGATCGTCTCATCGCCGCGCAGCACGCGCCCGCGCCCCCGGTCGATCACCAGGTCGCCCGCGTAGAGCAGTTCGCCATCGACCATCGACAGCTCGCCATAGGTGCGGCGCAGGTGCGCGCGCAGCCGCGAGAGCAGCTCGCGCAGGCTGAACGGCTTGGTCATATAGTCGTCTGCGCCCACCTCCAGCCCGATCACTTTGTCCATCTCCTCAGACTGCACGGTGAGCATCAAGATCGGCTGCCGCACCCCCAACTGCCGCATCTGGCGGCAGAAATCGAAGCCGGAACCGTCCGGCAGGCGCACGTCCAGCACGATCAGGTGTGGGTTATGATCGCGGGCGTAGGCCACGCCGCTCGTTCCGTCCATTTTCCACGTCACGCCGTAGCCTTCGCGCTGAAGGGCGGTTTGCAGGCTGTGCGCAATCCCCGGATCATCCTCAACCAGCAAAATGTGATAGGTGGTCATGATGGGTTGATGTCCTCCTCGGCTGCGGCAGGTGCTGCTGCGGGCAGCGTCACGGTGAAGCACGTCCCGGTGCCGCCGTTATTGTCTACGGTGATCTGGCCGCCGTGGTCAGTCACAATCGCCTTGGCGATGACCAGCCCCAGGCCGTTGCCGGGAAAGGCCGCCGCGTTGCGCCCCCGGTGAAACCGGCTGAATAGCCGGGCCATATCCTCCGCCGGAATGCCGATGCCGGTATCGCGTACCCCAATCTGCACCAGGTCGTGGTCGCGCTCGACCGCCAGGCTCACGCGGCCCTGCGCAGGGGTGAACTTGAGCGCGTTGTCAAACAGGTTATCCAGCACGCGAATCAACTGCTCGCGGTCGCCCATCACCATCACCGGTTCCTGAGGCACCTGGCAGTCCAGCTCGATCCCCGCCTGGTCCGCCCGCGAAGCGCAGCGCTCAATCATCTGGCGGACCAGCGCGCCCATGTCTACCGGCTGTCGCACCGGGACCCGGTCCGCAGACTCGAGCCGGGCCAGTACCAGCAGGCTGTTCGTCAGGCGTTCCAGGCGGTTCAGCTCGACCAACGCCTGGTGAATGTCGTCGGCGGCCTGGGCGGGCATGTCGTAGGCCGTGGTGAGTTCCAGGTTGGTACGCAGCGCCGTGAGCGGCGTGTTGAGTTCATGCGCGGCATCGGCCACGAACTGCTTCAGCGTGGTGATGGTCGACTCGATGCGCCGCGCCATCGTCTCAAATGCCTGCGCCAGCATCCCGAACTCGTCGCGCCGGTGCAGAGGCACAGAAACCGCAAAATCGCCGCGCGCCATGCGTCCCGTCGCCTCGGCGAGCCAGATCACCGGGCGGCTGATGTTGCGGCTGATCACCACCCCCGCCAGGATCGCGATCAGGATCGCCAGCGCCGCCGCCACAATGCCCTTTTCCGCCACATCGCCCACGATCTCGTTGCCAAAGGCGGGACCTTCCGAAAGCACCAGGTATCCCAGAGTCTCCCCGTCCTGGCCGATGATCGGCGTCGATACGCGCTGACTCGTGCGGTCGGTGGGTGAAGCGCTCTCGGAAAGCACCTGCCCGAATGGGCCGCGCCGGATGTGAATCGGGTAGCTCAGCGCGTCCCCAGAGCCTTCACCGATCATGGGCGCAGGTTCGGGCGGGGGACCTTGCGGCGACAGGGTATTATCCGGGCCAGGGCTGCCAGCCGCGGTGCTTACTCCACTCGCGCCGCCGGTGACGGCCTGGGTAGACAGGCTGAGAAAAGGCCCTGCGCCGCCCGGTTCATCGGGCGGTCTGTCGGATTCCTGCCAGCGGGTGAAGTCCACGCTGATCTGGCTGTGCGCCTCGACCGGCCCTGAATCCAGCGTGATCTGTTGGTTGAGGTCCAGCACCTGCACGCGCGTCTGAGTCAGGAACGACAGCCAGCGGACAACATTGTTCATCTGCTCTGCGGTCAGTTCATCGGCGGTCATCGTCTCCACCTGGCGGATGATCGAGCCGCTGGCCGCCCGCAGATAGGCACGTTCCTGGCGGTTATAGTAGTCATCCAGGGTGATCAGCAGCAGTCCGCCCAGCACAACCGCGGTGAGCAGCGCGATAGCAGCGTAACTCAGCGGCAAACGCCACCGGATCGAATGCCACGCCGCCCTGATACGTTCAACCCTGCTGGCTCTGGTCATCGCGCGATCTCCATGAACTGCTGTCTTGCTGTCTATTGTATCGCTGTTGCCGGATGGTTAGCTGCCCATCCCGCCACCCGCATTGGCCGCCGGGGTCGGCGAGGAAGACGCTGGCTTATAAAACGTCCACGGGCCACCTTCCAGGCACGAAATCTGCCGGAAGTCGCGCCCCAGCGGGAAGACATACCAGGTATACATGCCTTCCTGCGGCAGGTATTCGTTCAGGTTGATTGTGTCATTCTGCCGAAGCTCGACCACCCGCTCATACAGCGACCCGTCGGGCCGGTAGATGCGGATCAGGTTGATCGGCGCTGCCGGGCCGCGCCAGTTGAAGGTGATGGTGCCATCGGCGGGCACGGTGACCGAGCCGTTGAAGGGTGTCATCGGCTCCCAGGCCACGCACTCGATCGCGTCCACGTTGGGCTGAGTCTCGCCCGGCACCCGCAGCACCTGCCCGATCACAATCAGGTTTTTGTCGGTAATGCAGTTGCCCCTGGCCAGTTCATCCACCCACGTATCATACAGGTCCGCGATCGACGACAGCGTATCATCGAACTGGACCGTATAGGTCAGCTTCCAGTCTTCGCGCGGCTTGCAGCCGGGAGTCGTGGTGGGCGTGGGGGTCTCTGCGCCGTTCAGGCCGGGGAGCGACACGCTGACGCTGATGGTCGGGACCGGAGTCTGGCTGGGCACCGGGCTGGCCGTGGGAGTAGCCGTCGGCGGCTCAAAGGTCGGCGCAGGCTTGAGCGTCTGCGACGGCGTGAGCGACGGCAGAGGTGTATACGGCGGAATCGTCGCGGTGGGCTGCGGCGTGAGCGACGGCGTCAGGGTTGCCTGTTCGCTCTGGGCCTGCAAGGGCTGCTCCCCATCGCGGGCCACGCCCGCCGAAATCAGCGCCCCGGCAACCATCGATCCTGCCATCAATACCATCATCAAGGTGAGTTTTCCTGCGGCTTTAACCATGTGTGGTTTCTCCCTGGGGTTCACAAGCGATTTTCGCGTTTTGATCATCGGACAAACGCCGGATCACCTGGCCTTCGTGCAGGTCGTAGACCGTATCGACAAAGTCCATCACCAGCGGGTCGTGCGAGACGATCACAAAAGTCGTATGCTCTGCGGCTGCGATTCCGCGAAACAGCGCCAGAATGCGCCGCGCGGTGGTCATATCGATCCCGTTGGACGGTTCGTCGGCCAGGATCAGCGGGGCCTGTAGTGCCAGCGCGCGCGCAATGACCACGCGCTGCTGCTGGCCGCCGCTCAATTCGTCGGGCATGTGATCGGCCCAGGCGCTCAGCCCGACCGCTGCCAGCGCGGCCCTGGCTCGCCGCCGCCGCTCTAAGAAACCGAGCCGGGGCAGGCGCAGCGCCAGGTCGATGTTTTCGATGGCTGAATAGGTGGGCAGCAGGGTCGCGCTTTGGAAGATGAAACCGATCTGCTGGCGACGCAGCCGGGCGCGGCGGCCATCGTTCATGCGCAGAATGTCCTGCCCGAAAAGTTCGATGCTGCCGCTGTTGGGACGATCCAGCGCGCCGAGCAAGTTGATCAGCGTGGTCTTACCGCTGCCGGATGGCCCAAAAAGCGCGATCATCTCGCCCACGCGCACATCGAGATTCGCGCCGCGCAGCACCTCAAGGCTGCCAAAGCGCCGGGTCACCTCCCTCACCCGGATACACAGGTCACCGGTCATGGCTGTACCCTTTCCTTCGCGCGACCGTTTCGCCGCAGCCGCCACCCCCTGCCCGCCTGATGTTTGCGCGGCAGGATGTCCTGCAGCAAGGCATCGGTGTCATCAACAGCTTCACGTTCCGGGCGCAGCAGCACGCCTTCGGGCCGGATTTCCACCGCGATCCGCGCGGCATCCTCAAGCTGGGCGCGCACTGCACCCGGCAGTTGAATGCGTCCCTCGCCATCCAGCAGCGGCGGCGCTTCTTCGGCGCTGTGAGTCAGGTCCTGGCCAAGCGCGCCATCGCGCAGAGTCAGCGTGCGGTCGGCGTATTGAGCCAGGTCCATATCGTGCGTCACCAGGACAATCGTCAGCCCCATGCGGCGGCGCAGATCGGCGATCAACTCCATCACCTGCACCGCGCTGTGATGGTCCAGCGCGCCGGTCACCTCGTCCGCCAGCAGCAGGTCCGGCTCGTTGGCCAGGGCGACGGCAATCGCCACCCGCTGTTGTTGTCCGCCGGAAAGCTGGCCGGGGCGTTTGTGCGCGTGTTCGGCCATGCCCACCGCTTCGAGCAGCACTTTTGCACGTCGGCGGCGCTCGCGCCAGCCCACCCCGGCGAGCATCATGGGCAGCGTCACGTTGCGCAGCGCCGACCGGTGAGGCAGCAGGTTGCGCCCCACGTTCTGCCAGACGAATCCCACCCGCCGCAGCCGGTACTCGGCCAGGCTGCGCCCTTTGAGTTCCAGCAGGTTGATGCCGCCGACCGAAAGCTGCCCGGCAGTGGGCACATCCAGCCCCCCCAGCAGGTTCAGCAGCGAGCTTTTGCCTGCCCCGCTCGGCCCGACGATGGCTACCATTTCCCCGCGTTGCATGGTGAAGTCGATGCCGCGCAGCGCGACGATCTCATGATCGCCCACCGAATAGGCGCGCACGACGGACTTGCAGACGATAAAAGGCGTGTTCGGGCCGCCGGGCTGCCCGTTACGCTCACTGCGGCTTTCGCTGCGGTCGTCGGCAGTGGAAAGACTCTTACCATTGGTGCCGGTGGCGATCACGGAACTGATCCTTTCTGCTCACTCATCTCTATGGCGCGACGACCACGTCGCCCTCGCTCACCCCGCTGACGATTTCGATGCGGTCGTCGGTTTGCAGCCCCAACACCACGTCCACCGTGCGCAAGCCGTCGGGCGTGTCCAGCACCACAAACGTCCGGTTCTGAAAGGTGCGGATCACGCTGGGCGGCAGCCACAGCACATTCTCGCGCACATTGAGCGCCATCGAGACTTCGATCAACTGGTTGTCGGCCACGTTCTCCAGCGAAGCGGCGACTCGTGTCGTCTGGTCAGCGTCGCGGCTGCTGAGCGGGATGCTGCGCACGACACAGCCGACCGCCGTCTCTGGCCGGTTGACCACCTGGCAAGCGCCGGTCATCCCGACGCTCAGCCGGTTCGCGTCGGTGATGGCCAGGTTGGCGATCACTTCTTTAGGCTCCGGCAGCGCCAGCACAATCACCGTCGCGTAAGCCTGGACCGAGTCGCCCGGCTTGATGCTCACTTCGAGCACCACCGCGTCGATGGGCGCGACCAGCGACGACCTGGCGATCTGCTGAGTGATCTCATCCACGTTGAGCTGGGCCGCGCGCACCGTGTCATCGCTGACCCCAGCCGCCGCCTGAGCGATGGCGCGCTGCAAATTCAGCTCGGCCTGAAGCACCTGGTTCTCTGCCTGCTTGAGCTGAATTTCGTAATTGGCATAGTTCTGGGCCGCGGAGAAATAGCTGTTTTGTGCGCTGGCAAGCTGGTTCTGCGCGTTGAGCACCTGCTGGTAAGCGTTATCGACCACCGAGGCCGAGTTCTCCGGGTGGCTGAGCGCTTCGCGGTAGCTGCGTTCGGCGTTTTCCAGCGACCGCTCCGCCGATTCGATCTGCAGCCGGGCGGAAGCGACCGAGGTCCAGGGGCTGTTATTGCGCGTACTCTCCAGCGAAAGCCGCGCGTTCGCCAGCGAGATTTCCGCATTTTCCACGCTCTCGATTCCACCCGTCGCGGTGGTGTCCACGTTCGCCAGCGCAGATTCCAGTTGAATCTGGGCGCTGGCTAGCTGGTTTTCGAGCGATGAGACGTCATAGTCGGCCAGCAGATCGCCCGCCCGCACTGCGTCGCCGCGCTGCACGTTCACCGCGCGCACCGTGCCGTTGATGGGGAACGACAGCTTCATCTGGTCGCGTGGCTGCCACCGCCCGGTGAAGGTGAACACTTCCTCGACCGTGCCGCGCTGCACCACGTAGGTAGGTTTGGCGGCCACTGCCGCCGTAGGTACCGGCGTCGAGGTCGGCGCAGCCTGGGCCGCGGCGTTGGCGGCGCTATCTGCCGATGGGTTACCCGCCATTGAACACGCTGCTGCGGTCAGGCTGAACACCAGCCCAAGCAGCGTAACCATGATCAGTCCTTGTCGTGCCATATGACCACCCCTTTTTACCGTTAATCGAGGGTTACACTTCGCCCAATTTCACCAGCGCGGCGATCTGCTGGCGGCTGAGCAGCACGGTTGTCATCACGGTGACGCCAAACAACACCGCCGCAAACAGCGAATACACCACCGTAATCTCGCCCCAGGCCACGCGCACCAGGTAGGGCGGCAGCCCGCCGCTGAAATCCAGCAGGGGCAGGAACAGCAGGGTGGTCGTCAGGCCGATGGCCGTGCCGCCCAGGATGCCACCCAGCGCGGCGATCCCCTGCGACGAGAGCAGGTACGATGCCACCGCGCGCGCGCTCAGGCCCATCGCCCGCAGCGAGCCAAGCTGGAGCGCCTGCGTGCGGAATGACGCCGTGCTCTGGATCACACTGCCGACCAACGTCAGCAAAATGGCCGAGACAAACCCCACGGAGAGGAACCCCAGTACGCCCCGGCGAGTCGGGTCAGCCTGCGCGGCGGCGATCTCAACCTGGGGGTCCAGCCATTCCAGCACGGGGAAGCCCATCGCCTTGACCTCATCCAGCAGGGCGTCGCCCTCTGCTCCGGGCTTCAGCCGCAGCCAGATGTCGTGCGGCAGTTCGGTGCCGACCAGCTCGAAGATCGGGTCGAGGTTGGTGATGGCGAAAAAGCCCGTGCGTGGATCGAGTGTGGGGAAATAGCTCACCAGCCCGACGACGGGCACGGTAGTCTGGTACCAGGTGTTGAGCGCCGAAATTTGCAGCGTGACCTCTTGCCCCACCCGGATCGCATAGGCATCGGCGGCCTGGCGGCTGAGCAGGATGCCGGTGCGGTTTCCCGCCAGCAGGTTCAACAGGTCGGCCAGCGGCTGCCCGGCGTAGTCATCGCGGAAGTAGGCAATCGCCGCCATCGCCGCGCGGTCTACGCCTAACACGGTGCCCGTGGCACGCTGGCCGGGCAGCACCATCTGCGCGCTGAAGCGCCCCACGCGCGAGACGGCGTAGACCTCGTCAAGCGCCAGCAGGTTGCTGGCCGGCAGGGTATTGTAACCGACCACCGTCAGCGTGGTGCCGCTGTCGGACGAAGTCCCTTCTTCGGTTTGCGCCTCGCTGGCGACCACCAGCACGCGCTCCGCCCCGATGCTGTACTGGACCACATCTTGCAGGCTGCGATCCAGCGTGCTCGCCATCGACGCGGTGAAGCCGATCAGGCTGAGCGTGAAACACATCATCAACAGCGTGCCGCGATAGCGCGCGATCGATCGGGTCAGTTCGCGCAGCGCCATCAGCAGCGCGATGTTGGTGCTGAGGCTCACCACACGCCCGGCAAGGGTCAGCAGCAGAGGGAATATTCGCAGAAACAGCAGGGTGAAGCCCAGCGAAAACAAGGTGGGCGCGACAAACACCAGCGGATCGCTGAATGGGTCTTCGGCCCCGGTAGAAAGTCCACCTTTGGCTTGCAGCGAGTAGAACACATAACCGGCAGGGACCAGCAGCATCACATCCAGGTAAACACGCTGCCACCACGCCTTGCGGGAGCGCGCCTGCACCTGCTTGAACTGGTTGATCGAATGGCCGGTGGTGCGCCATGCCGTCCACAGCCCGCTGCTGGCAGCCAGCAGCCCGGTCAGCGCACCCACCATCACCGCCTGCCGCGTGTAGGTGATGTCGAGCGGCGGCGTATCGGCAGTGAACGTCAGGAACGACGAGGTGTGCCCTATCAACTGGACGACCATCGGCGAGAGGACCAGGCCCACACCCAGCGCCATCCCGGCCAGGATCAGCCACATCAGCGCGTGCAGACCGATCAGCTTGCGGCGGCTCATTCCCCGGCTGCTCAGCGTTACGTCTTCCGTCTGCTGGCTGCCGACCAGCATCCCGGCCAACATCGTGACAAAATACAGGATCAGCCCGGCCACCGGCATCACCACAATCACCAACTGTTGGGTGAGCGCATTCACCTCGTGGGTGAACGCCTTCAGGCCGCTTTGCGGCGAGAGGTCCAGCCGGATGCCCGGCAGCGCCCGCGACACGGCCCGCTGCCCATCGGTGATGCCGTCGAGCAGCCCGCCCACGTCCGAAGTGCGCAGCCCGCTGCCGTCGAACACAAGATACCAGTCCGCCTCGTCGATCGGCGTCACCATGCCCTCTACCGCTGACCACAAATCCGCTTCGTCCATCAGCAGCGCCTGGTCAAAAAACTTGGGCGTCAGAATCCACGCCGGATCGTCAGGATCGACCGGGGTCCACAGCGCGGCGATGCGCAGGGAGAGCGGGGCCGCTGCGCCCGAACGGAACGCGCTCAGCGTGTCGCCCACCTGCATCCCTGTCTGGTACAGCATTTTTTCGGACATCAGCACCGGGATCGCGCCGCTCGTGTCCTCGCTGCCGGGTTCGGGCGGCCAGGCACCGTCCACAATGCGCATCTGGTCTTCTGCGCCATGCAGCGCGCCCACCATATACGCGCCCATCGCCGCCGGAGTGTCGCCCTGGCGGGTGATGTTCCAGCTTCCGCTGCTGATAAACTGTACCTGTCGCGCCACCGGCAGATCGATGGCGGCGACAAAATCATCCCGGATCGAGGTGTTGGCGCGCGCCACGTCTTCCGCCGCGATCGCGCCTTCCCAACTGCCAAGGTACCGCAGCCGGAAAGCATAGGGCGGCTCGTCGAGGCTGTTGGTCAGCAGATCGGTGTTCACAGCGTCCACATAAAGCGCCAGGCTCAGCGCCAGCGTGGTCGCCGCCGACAGCCCCACCAGCGTCCAGAAGACGAGCATCCGGCGCTGCCACAGCCGTTCCAGGGCGAACAGGAAGGGATCAAGAAGTCGTGCCATGATGGCGTTCCGCCGCTTCTGCGAAGAAGGTGCAGGGGCGGCTGCCCCTGCACGCGAGTCAACCGAACGAATCAGAATCCCATGCTAAACGATGGATCGACACTGGTCGCGCAGCCCATGATCTGTTCGCCCAACTGCATCATGGCTTCGGGCACGTCGCTGGTGTCCACAGCGATGCTGGCCACACATTCCTGGTAAGCCAGGGTCATCATCTGGGCATCGGCCAGAGCGGTTTCCAGGTCGGCCCCATCCACCACATAGGAGTCAAACGCGGCCAGCAGCCAGTAACTGGCCATCTGGCTGGTGATCGAGCCGCGCCCCTGTGTGAACGTGGGGAACACGATGGTATTGGGTGAACGCAACAGCGCGTCGAGCTGGCGGTAGATCGAGGTCACTTCTTCCCCTTGCGAGGCAACAACTGCTGGGTCACTGACCAGCGATTGGCGGGCGGGCATCCCGTCGAATAGCTGCGGGCTGCGCGAGACCAGGCTCAAAAAGCGGTACGTCGCCTCAGGGTTTTGTGCTGTGACGCTGATATAGGCAGTGCCGATCTGATAGGCCAGTGCGTTGTACTGCGTACCCTGCGGGTAGAGCGTGTTGACCCAATCGACCTCTTCTTCGCCGGGACGCCCCGGCCCACCGCGAAACCGGTTGAAGGTGTTGGTCGTGATGGCCGCGTCATCTGCCGCGCCGAACATCGCCCCTTGCGTCAGCGCCGCGTAGCTGATATAGCCCGCGCTGGCGAGATCGAGCACCTGCCGGATGGCTTCGACCGTCGCCGGATCGGTGAAGTTGACCGTGGGCGGATCGGTGCGGTAATCCAGCGGCAGGCCGCCGTAGGCCGCGATCAGCATCAGCAGGTACGAGCCGCTGGGATCGGAGGGCACAAACGGGGTCGGATCGGTGTCGTAAGGCTTGAGCATCTTCAGCGCATCGGTGAAGGTGTCTGCCGTCCACCCGTTGACCGGCTCCGGCACGCCTGCCCACGCGAACCGTTCCGGGTTGTACTGGAGCATTTGCGGCTCGATGGTCAGTGGCAGCGCCCAGGTTTTGTTATCCCGCTGAAGCTGCGCCAGCGTATTGCCGATCACATCGTTACGGTCAAAGGTCGGGTCAGCGTCCATCAACGGATCGAGATTCAGAAGGGTGCTCAGGTCGGCATCGGGCACGGCATTGGAACTCAGGATGATGCAGTCGTAGTCCTGGGTTAGCTGAGCGAGATCGCTGCCGATCACGTTTTCAAGGTTCACCTGGCCAACCACAGGATCGGAAGCGGTGAAGCTGGCGATCAGTGCGTCCCACTGTTCCTGGTTACCGAGCCGCCCTCCGCCGCCACCCATACCGCCGCCGAATCCCAGGTTGACGGCGCAGTTCAGCGCAATCTTGCCGGGGGCCAGGGCAGCCTGGGTTGGCGGGGGAGTGATGAACAGCGAGACCGTGCCATAAAGCGCCTGTGCCGTGCGCGCATCGCTGATCGCCTGCGCTTCGACCGCCTGCAGCGCGCTCAAAGCGTCGCCGCCATTCGACTCCATCTCGGTGATGGCAGCCGAAAGGTACGACGAATAACGCAGCGCCGACGCGCCCAGCCCATTAGCCAATCCTTGATCGATGGTGGGCCGGATGGCTTCAGGGATCGACTGGCTCATCCGCCCCATCCCGCCGGGTTGGCCCGGCATTCCGCCGGGTTGACCGGGCACCGCCGATGTTGTACCGGAATTGGCCTGCACGGCTGCGATCAGGCTGTAGCGCGCAGGGGTCGCGCTGAACGGATTGGAAGCCAGTTCCGAACGCCCGACCAGGAATTTCGCCAGCGCATAGGCCAGGTCGGGGTATTGGGTGCCCGCGCTCACGGCGAACCCTTGCACACTCAGCCCGGCGGTAGCCCCCGGCAGCAGCGAGGCGTAGCGGGTTTCCTCCCCGCTGTTGTCTTGCCCCGGACGGAACCCGCGCTCACCGTAGCCGTTGATCCCCTCCACGCGCAGCGGGACGGCATTCTCAAGCCCGCCGCCCGAAGCCAAGACAACGCCTTCACTGCGCAGCTCGTACCACACCTGCAGCACGTGTTCGATTTGCGGCGAATTGAGCTGAGGCAGGTCCGGTTGGGCAGCCTCATCCACCAGGCTGACTCCGGCGGCGGCGCGCAGAAACAGCGCCAGGTTGTTGCCGCCGGATACCGTCGAGAAGCCGGGAGTGAGCACGCTGCCGTCGGCGTTGTAAACGGTCAACAGCCGCGCTGCGTTGGCGAAGTCATCGATCGTCCAGCGCTCATTGGGATAGGCCAGCCCCACCGCGTCGAATGCGGCGGGATCGTAGGTGACCACGATGACATCCGTCGAGAGCGGCAGCGCCCACATGCTGCTATCCCACTGGTACGCCTGCCATGCCGCCGGGATGAAATCGGCGGAGTTGAGCGTCGGGTCGTTCATCACCAGCGGCTGCAAGTCGAGGAAATAACCCGCCTGAGTCGCCTCCGGTGTCAGCGAGGACGAGTCGATGTACATCACATCCGCCGAACTGGCCAGCGTCTCCGCCGCATCCAGCGTATCCTCCACCGTCGAGCCACCCATCGGCCCGCCGCCGAAAAAACTGGTCTCATTCAGAGTCAGCGCTACCGTCACGCCGGGATTCTGGGCCTCGAACTCGGCCAGCAGATCGGTCAGTGTGTCCTCCCACATCGCCGGCACGCTGAGCACCAGAGTCGCGCTCTGGGCATGGGCGCGCCGTGCCGTCACCGGTAACAAAGTCACCATCAGCGCAATCGCAAGCGCCAGGTGGAAAAATCGGGCCAATGCTCGCCTATGGTTCACAGGGTTCTCTCCTCCACACATTCATGTAGCTTCCCAAAGCATGATCCGGCCAGGTTACACAGTCCTTACAACCTCATTACAGTTTTGAAATGAGATCGCTGCGCGCTCAAACCGTGCGCCGCTGTCCAGAATCAACCAGGCGCGGGGGGACGCGCCTGGTTGACGGGGAAACAGGGCATTGGGCAAGTGGCCCACCCGCTGCCCGCGAGGCTAAAGCTCCCAGGCGAAGGTGTAGCCGCCCAGGGTGGCGATATAGAGGTAGCCGCTGGCCGAATAACCGAGTGTGATCCCGTTCTGCTGCGCGATGAGGGTGCTCGCACCCGACGCGATCGCTGCCGAGACCTCGCTCATGGGCACCAGCATCGCTTCCTGGCCGACACCGTTGCCGTCGATCGCCCACACGCTGATGGCGCTGATCTCCTGAGTCATCCGCTGCTCGTAGACGGTTTCGCCGTCCTCGTCGGTGGTTGCCACCCATTCCGGCACATCAGCGCGGCGGTAGTACACCGCGACCGGGGCCGTCAGGTCGAAGCTGTTCAGACGCCCGTCACAGATATAAGCCGCGGTCCAGGTGCCGCTCTCTTCATCGTAGACGGCTGGGCAGGCAGGCGGCAGATTGTCGTCACTGTCGGCATAGACATGGACTCCGCCGAGAGCCAGCACAGCGGTCACGGACAGGATGAGGGTGATTTTCTTGATCATGGGGTTCTCCTCTGGGTTGATTGACTCGCCCACTTGGGCCGAGTGTTTTCCGGTCAATGAACGTTCCGTCGTTCATGATCACGTTCATGATCAGAAGTGTCGCCCACCCAAATTACACACACCTTACAGGCCGGCTACAGCCCGGTAATGCTGCGGTTCTGTAATGTGAGCAGCCAGGGAGAGACCAGGGAACAGAACTGAAGGGAAGTTTGAGGTGCGCCGTCGCGCTCAGCGGGGCCAAGAGGCGGGTTTCCCCGGCATGTTCGCCGGGGATTGCCTCATTCGCAGCCGCCCTCACCGCCGCATACGCGGATCGAGGATATCGCGCAGCCCGTCGCCAATGAAATTGAAGGCGAGCACCAGAGTTGCGATAGCCATGCCAGGGTAGAGCCACATCCACCACTGGTCAAAAAAGTCGATGCCGGTCGAAACCATCCGGCCCCATTCCGGCGAGGTGGGGTCTGGACCGAGTCCCAGAAAGCTCAGCCCGGCAAAACTGAGGATGGCATTGCCAATATCCAGCGTGGCCAAAACGATGGCCGAGGAAATGCAGTTGGGCAAAACCGTGCGGAACAAGATATAAGGGGAAGACGCGCCGATGCTTCGCGCACCTTCGACAAACTCGCGCGACTTGACCTCCATCACCAGGCCGCGAATCAAGCGCGCATATCCCGGCCACCACACGATCACCAGCGCGATGACGGCGTTGCGCAGGTCTGGCCCCAGCGCCGCAGTGATGGCCAGGGCCAGGATGATGGTGGGGAAGGCCATGAACAGCTCGGAAATGCGCATGATCAGCTCATCCCACGCTCCGCCCACAAAACCGGCGATGGCTCCCACGAACAGCCCCAGCGTGCTGCCGATCACAATAACCAGGAACCCGGCAGGAATGGTGATGCGACCTCCGTACAAGACGCGCGTGAAGATATCGCGCCCAAGCTCGTCGGTGCCGAAATAGTGCGTGCTGCTCGGCCCCTTCAGGCGCTCGCTGACGTTCTGCTTGATGGGGTCGGTGGGCGCGATGAGCGGTGCCGTGATGGCGATCAACAGCCAGATCGTCAGGATCACCAGCCCCACCAACACCATCGGGTTCCGCCGCAGCAGTCGCAGCCCCTTGCGCAGTTGCTGCTTACGGTCGGCGGGCGCGGGGGTCAAGGAAATAGTAGAGGATGTCAACGGCGAAATTCACTCCAACATAGATGAAGCCGATCAAAATGCTCACCCCCATGATCGCGGGGAAATCCTGCGAGGTCGAGGCGCGGAACATATAGCGCCCGATCCCCGGCCACGCGAAGATCGATTCGGTCAGCACTGCGCCGGTGAGCAGGTTGCCGTAGGACAGGCCGATCACGGTGACGATGGGGATCGACGCGTTCGACAGCGCGTGTCTCAGGATCACAACGCGCTCGCGCAAGCCCTTACTCCGCGCCGTGCGGATATAGTCCATGCCCAGCACTTCCAGCAGCGACGATCGCGTGATCCGCGCGATGATGCCGGAGACATAGACGCCCAGCATAATGCCCGGCAGCATGAGATGCGACAGCGCATTTTTGAAGGTGTGCCAGTCACCATCCAGCAGCGCGTCCACCGTGAACAGCCCGGTGACCATCGGTGGCTTGGCCATCCGCACATCCAGCCGCCCCGGCCCTGCCGCCCATCCTAACTGGGCATAAAAGACTTGCAGCAGCACCAGCGCCAGCAAAAAGACTGGGAAACTGACCCCGAACAGGGCAAAGACTCGCCCGAAGTAATCCGCCAGGCTGTTGCGCCAGACGGCGGCCACAATGCCGACGCTTACGCCGATCAGGATGCCGGCGATGATGCCGACAGTCGCCAGCTCGATGGTGGCCGGCAAAAACTGCCGGATGTCATCGGCCACCGGGCGTTTCGTTTTGATCGAAACCCCCAGATCGCCGTGCAGCAGGTTTTTGACGTAGGTCAGGTATTGTTCGGTCAGCGGTTTGTCTAGCCCCCATCGCTCACGGAACGCTTTGATGATTTCCTCGTTGTTCAGGGCGCTCTGCGGCAGGTTGGCGGTGATAGGATCGGCGGGGACCGCATTGGCGATGATGAATGCGGCCAGTGTAATTCCAAACAGGGTTGGGATTACGAACAACAGTCGGCGAATAAAATAGAGGTGAAAAACCATCGGGTGTCTGCCATAAAACATCGTGGGGGCGGGTCAACCCGCCCCCATGCAAAACATCAGAGTGCAGGTTGTTTACTCGCTGCGGCTGAGCAATGCAACATCGATCAGCCACTGGGGATGCCAGACATAGCCCTGGATGTCGGCCAGCAGCGCCGTTTGCAGATCGGGCTGGTTGAACGGTGCAAACGCGCCCACCTGCTGCGCCATCTTTTGCAGCTCGGTATACAGTTCCAGGCGCTTGGCCTGGTCCGTCTCAACCTTCACCTGCTCGATCATGGCCAGCATCTCAGGATCGGCGTTTTCGGGCGTCCAGCGTGCGCGTTCAGTGGCGACTTTGCCGCCCGGCAGGAAGGCCAGGAAATCCGCCGGATCGAGAAAATCGGGACCCCAGAACCAGTAGGCGAAACCTTGCGTGCCGCTGCGATAGCCTTCCAGCGCCACCTGGACTTCCGCCGGGCGCAGGGTCACTTTGATGCCGACTTCGGCCAGGTCCGCCTGGATCTTCTGGGCGTTGGTGTTCATGTTCACGCCCTGGAAGGTGAAATCGGGATAGTCCAGGGTGATCTCGAACCCATCGGGATACCCTGCCTCGCTCAGAAGTTGTCGAGCCATATCCAGGTCGCGCTTGATGGCCTCGTCGGGGCCGAGCGCACTCGCCAGCCCAACCGCGAGATCGCTGCCGGGCTGCACTCCACCCCACAGCGCCTGGTAGCCTTCATAATCCAGCGCGTAGCGGATGGCCAGGGCCACCTTCGGATCAGCCAC
This sequence comes from Anaerolineae bacterium, assembly GCA_034429275.1. Taxonomy (GTDB): domain Bacteria; phylum Chloroflexota; class Anaerolineae; order Aggregatilineales; family Aggregatilineaceae; genus DAOUFU01. The sequence continues at coordinate 16,023 of DAOUFU010000240.1, forward strand.
TGGGCCGCCGATGGCCGGATCGCGGTTCATCAGCAGGAAGTGGTGGATATTGCCCGGACCGCGGTAGATGGCGATTTCGGGGTTGTTCTGCAGGCCGATGATCTGATCCGACGTCAGGTCGAGCGCCAGGTCAATATCGCCGGCTTCCAGCGCGATCTTCTGAGTGGCCGGTTCGGGGATGTTGGTGATGATCACCCGGTCGAAGTACGGCGCTGGCCCGTTATAGTTCGGGTTGCGCACGAGTACGGTCTCCACCTGCGGCTCCCAACGTTCGAGCATGTAAGGGCCGCTGCCTGCCGAGGTGCTGTTCAGGAAGGCTTCAGCAGTATCCGTGCTCGAAGCGTCTTCTGCATCGGTGCCGCCATTTTCCTTGACCAGCTTGGAATCAAGAATCGGGAAACCATTGGTATTGGCCAGGTTGGCCAGGAAAGCGGGGTCGACCTGAGACAGGGTGATTTCCACCGTGTAATCATCGACAGCGGTGACCGCCGCAATATTCGCAGCCAGGAATGCGGGGTTGCCCTGAACGTGCTTGAGCCGCATCAACGAAAATACCACGTCAGCAGCCGTGAACGGGTTGCCGCTGGAGAAAACAACATCGTTACGCAGCTTGAAGGTGTAGGTCAGGCCATCGTCCGAGACGGTCCATTCGGTCGCGAGCATGGGGATAATCGCGCTCGCGTCTGCATCGGGGAAGGTGACCAGGTTCTGATAGACGGCCCGATTGACAAAGCCCACCGTCTGAGTATAGCCGCGTGCCGGGTCGAGGGAATCGGTGCTCTCGGCGTGGCCGATCACTAAAGTCTTTTCCTCCTGCGCCGATGAAATCCCGCTCACTACCGGGACGATCATCACCAGGATCAATACGGCCATTAACATACGACGTCGTAACATGTCCCGCCTCCTGAAATTCTATCCGAAGCTCTAGCGAATTCTGCTAACGTGCATGTGAATTGTAGCGGGGTCAGATGCCCTTTGCAAAAACGCTCCTCGCTTGGATACACTTGGTGATTGTCCACAATACGTGACCGGACTGCCGTTCGTTGTTCCCGTTGGTGAAGGGCGAGACGGCACCGCCTGCATATATCGCCCTCACGGTTTCCAAAGGAGGAGTCGTGTCCTACAACGAGCGTCTGCACCAGTTCCAAAGCAGCATTGCGGGGAAGGCCGATCTCGTCTTCCTCCCCATCTCCGCCGACCTGCAATACCTGACAGGCGTCCCGCGCGACATCCCCAATTTTGGCGCAGTGATGCACCCCGGCGCATGGTTGGAAGGCGCGTGGATCGCCCCGGACCGCGCGCCGATCCTGCTGCTGCCGCGCATGACTGCCGAATTCGGTGGGCTGGGCCTGCTGCGCGATATCGACATCCGGGTATTGGGCGATTGGGATGATCCTGCTGCCCTGGCGCGCAGTGTGCTCGATGCCTTCGCGCTGCCCGATCCGCCGCACGTGGCTGTCAGCGATCATACGACCGGGGAAACGATCGTTCACCTTCAGCGACTGCTGCCAGGGGCCATTTTCCTCTCGGCAACCGATCTTCTGCGCCCGATGCGGGTGATCAAGTCCGCCGACGAAATCGCCACCATGCGCCGCGCAGGGGAGATCACCGAGCAGGCATTTGCCGCCGTGCTGACCCATCTCAAGCACGGCATGACCGAACTGGATATTGTCTCCGAGGTCGATTACCAGCTTCGGCGGCACGGAGCGCTCAGCCCGTCCTTCACCACGTCGCTGTACAATTCCGGCCCGAATCACCCGCTGCTCTTCGGCCAGCGCGAGATCACATGGAAGCGCGTGCTGACTCCCCCGGTCTCCATCTTGTTCGATTTTGGGGCGGCCTATCAGGGGTTCTGTTACGATTATGGCCGCACCGTCTCGTTTGGTGAGCCGCCCGAAGAACTTGTGCGCGTGCACCGCCTGGTGATGGCTTCGCAGCAGGCAGGCATCCGCGCCATGAAAGCCGGTGCCACCACCGCCGAACAGGTGGACGCGGCAGCGCGGCAGGTGATTGTGGACGCGGGCTATGGCGAAACCTTCCGCCACCGGCTGGGGCATGGCATCGGCATGGATGTGCACGAGCCGCCCTTCCTCACGGCAGGGGATACCACGCCTGTTCGAGAGGGAATGTTGTTCACCGTGGAGCCGAGCATCACGCAGTTCGACACCTTCTCCGCCCGCGTCGAAGATGTGGTTGTCGCGCGGCCCGATGGCGGCGAGCCGCTCACGCGCGGTTACCAGGATTTGATCGTGATCGATTGAAGGGGGTCGGATGACACAGCGCCAGAACATTTCCTCCGGCACGCAATGGGAGGACATCGCCGGTTATTCGCGTGCAGTCCGGGTGGGGAACCAGGTGTTCGTCTCCGGCACCACCGCCACCGATGCCGGGGGTCAGTTGGTGGGTCCGAACGATCCCTACGCCCAGACCGTGTTCATCATCCAGAAGATCGAGCGGGCGCTGAACGAAGCAGGCGCGAGTCTGCGCGATGTAGTGCGCACTCGCCTCTTTGTGACCGACATCCGCCAGTGGGAAGCGGTCGCCAAAGCCCACGCGGAGTTTTTTCACGACATTCGCCCGGCCAACACCCTGGTGCAGATCAGCGCGCTGGTCGGCGAAGGGTATATGGTCGAGATGGAGGTCGATGCGGTGATTCAGGACCGGCCATGAAATTCAGCCTGCGCCTGAACAACGATCTCGCCGTCGGCGATTGTCTCCGGCTGGCCGGGCTTGCAGAGGCAAACGGCTTCGATCAGTTTTGGGTGAGCAATGACCTGTTTCTGCGAAGCTGCCCGGTGATCCTGTCCGCCATAGCGACGGCGACGCGCACCATCGAGATCGGCACCTGCATCCTCAACCCCTACACCCTTCACCCGGCGGAAATCGCGATGATGGCGGCCACCCTCGATGAGCTTTCCGGCGGGCGGTTCAACCTGGGGCTGTCGTCGGGCGCTGGGGACTTTCTGGAGTGGGTGGGCATCACCGCCGACCACCCGCGTACTGCCGTGGTGGAAAGCGTCTATGCGATCCGCCGCCTGCTCGAAGGACAGCGCGTCCCCCTCCAGGGCCGCTTCTTACAGTGGACGGAGTCGGCCTACCTGCGTTTCCCGGTTTCGCGCCGCATCCCGATCTATCTGGGTGCCATGAGTCCCAGGATGTTGGGGGAAATCGGCAGGATTGCCGATGGCGGGCTGCCCCTGCTCTTCCCGCCCGAACACTATTCGACGGTGATGCAGCACATCCGGGCGGGAGCAGCCAGCGCAGGGCGCAACGTGGACGCGATCGATGTCGCCGCGTGCATCTGGTGTTCGATCTCCGATGACCGGGCCACGGCAGAGGATGCGCTCCGGGAGAAAATCGCCTACTACGGCCATGCCATGAGTCCCACGATCCTCGGCCAGTTGGGGCTGTCTCACGCAGATTTTGAGCCGATCGTCCGGGCGGTGACTGACGAGAACGATATGCCCAAAGCCAGGGCCATGGTGACCGCGCCCATGATGCGAATCGGCATCGCCGGAACCAGCCGCGATCTCATCGCGCGACTGGAGGCGCTGGTGGATCTGGGCGTGCGGCACATCAGCTTTGGCCCGCCCGTTGGGCCAGATATCGCCGAAGCGATCACCGTCATCGGGCGCGACGTGATCCCCTATTTCCGGGCGAAAGGTCTATGAGCGACGAATTTGAGCTGTATGATCTGCGCGTAGTGGTGGACCGCATCGAGGGCCGGTCGGTCTGCGGCCTGCAAGTCGGCGACTATTTTGAACTCACCGAAAGCAGCCGCCTGCGTATTCCCCCCGGCAAGCATTTTTGTCTCTTTGCGCTGGGCGCGGCGCTGCCTTTGCTGGCCGCTAAGCAGCGCCAGCTCCACGCGAACGACTGGCTGGAGTCGGATTCGTTCATCGCGTGCCCCGATCCTGATGAGCGGTTGATCATGCGCGTTGAGCGAATCGCGCGGCGCACCGTCAAACGGGACGACCTGACATGAAGCGAGAAATCAGCATCGCGTTCCAGACCGATAAAACCGCCGCGCAGTACATCGCCCTCGCACAACTGGTCAATTTGTATGCGTTCGACGCGGTGAGCGTCTACTGCGATGTCCCCTATCACCCGCCCTTTCCCCCGCTCATGCTGATGGCCCCACATATCGAGCGGGCGCGGATCGGCGTGGCAGCGGTGCCGCCGTCACGCATCCACCCCGTAGACATCGCCGCGCAGACGGCTCTGCTCTCTGAACTGGCGCGCGGCGGGGTCTATGTCGGGTTGGCGCGCGGCGCGTGGCTGGCCGATCACGCCATTCATGAGCACCAGCCCGCCCTTCAGGCGATCCGCGAGGCGGTGGACATCCTGCGCTACTTCCTCTCCGGTCAGCAGGGCGGCTATCAGGGCCGGGTCTATCGGCTCGCCCCTCATGTCCGTGCACCTTACCCCCTGCCCGATCGCCCGGTTCCGGTGTTGATCGGCACTTGGGGGCAGCGGCTCGCCGCGCTGGCCGGTGAAATCGCCGATGAGGTCAAGGTTGGCGGGTCGGCCAACCCGGACCTGGTCCCCGTGATCCGCCGCAGCATCGCGGCAGGCGAAACGCGGGCGAACCGCCCGCCGGAGACTGTCGGCCTGGTGTTCGGCGCGGTGAGCGTCGTCGATGAAGACCGCGAAAGCGCGCGGTTGGCAGCGCGGCGCTCGGTGGCGCTTTATCTCCCCGTCGTTGCCGGCCTCGACCCGACCATCAGTGTGGAGCCAGACCTGATCGACCGCCTGCGAGCACTCGCCAACCAGGGCGATTGGCATGCCGCCGCGCGGTTGATCTCGGATGACCTGCTGGACCGCTTCGCATTTTCCGGCAGCCCCCACGATCTCATCGAACACGCCAGCCGCCTGTTCGCGGCGGGCGCGAGCCGGGTTGAATTTGGCACACCGCACGGCCTGGAGTCCGCGGCTGGAATCCGAATCCTGGGCGAGCAGGTCATCCCCACACTACACAGCCTGTGGCCGGCAGACTGATCCCGAATCTTCAAAGACAGGTCTTGTCAGGGACCATCTACACACGCTTTTCTGACCCTCTTCCCGGTGGTTTCGTGGGCCATCTTTGGCCGGGGAATCCGTTGGGCGTGGCCGTGATGGGGATACGCGCTATCGAAGCAGCCCATAGACTCGCGCATCAACTGCGCGTAATGCCCTTCCGGGCATGAGGATGATTCCAATATACGGAGGGACAGGACAATGTACGAACAATTGTGTGCCGAGTCATAATGCCCTTCCGGGCATGAGGATGATTCCAATTCTTGATGTCGCAAACGCTTGAGCGTCTCATCGCGGCCAGCAGTCATAATGCCCTTCCGGGCATGAGGATGATTCCAATTGAATGACCTCATTAGGGCGGCTATGGAATTGCAATTCAAGGTCATAATGCCCTTCCGGGCATGAGGATGATTCCAATTTAGCCAAAATGCAATTGACCAACGGCCAAGAGAGGTCATAA
>DAOUFU010000241.1:0-17940 GCA_034429275.1 Anaerolineae bacterium
CCCCTCTCCGAAAATTTTCGGAGAGGGGGTGAAGCGGCCCGGTTTTGGCCGCTTGGGGGTGAGGCCAGCCGTTCGCCCTATCATATCCGATCGCAGGGCCAACGGGCATCAGGGGCAGACGATGCGCGTCAACTGAAACCGCCCTTTTGATGCGATTGCCCTGGCTCCTGACTCTGGGCTGCGTGAAAAATCGCCCCCGGCGCGGTATAGTTGGGGCGCACGACCAACCAACAACACCCGGAGAGAAACCCATGACACGCTGGATCAGGTCGATGGTGCTGCTTGGTGTCGGAGTGGGGCTGCTGCTGCCCGCACATTCGCGGATGTTTGCCCAGCAGCCCGTCCAGGGCCGGGCAGCCGAGGTGGCGCTGAGCTATGTGCTGGACGACGTGGTGACGCTGGCAAGCGGCGATGGTCAGCCCGTCAGCCAGCCCGGTCCCACATTCAGTTATGGACAGGGGGCGCGCCTGTTCTGGACGCCGGATGGCCGCACGCTCTACATCGCGCGCGATGATGGGCTGTATGCCACCGGGCCGGGCGGCGGGGCGGCGGTGCGCGTGGCGACGGCATTGGGCCGCACCATGAGCATCGCTCAGGACGCGCAGACGCTCTACTACCTGGAGACGGTCTCGCCGCAGGACGTGCCCAACCTCGAAGGGCGGGTAGCGTTTCCCTTCCGTGCGCTGGACCTGCTGTATATCAGCAGCGGAGCCGGGCGGCTGGTGGGCTACTACGGCGAGTTCGCGGCGGATTCGGCCAAGGCAGCGCTGAGCTTCTCGGCGGCGCTGTATGTGCGCGATGGCGGGCTGCTGTTCGCCGGGCGACCGGAATTATTCCCGACCTATGGCAGCAGCGTGTTCGGCTCGTGCTGCTTCCCCGATGCAGGGCTGGCCCGGTTCGATGCGACCACTGGCGATTTTGAGGTCTACGACGAGACGTTCATTCCCGGCGCGGCGGCGCTTAACCTGACGCGCACCCATCTCGCCGGGCCGACGACGGACGGAGCGATCCGCATCTACGACCTGATCACCGCCGGGTGGCGCGATTACCGGATAGAGATGGCGGGCGGGCTGGGTGTGGTGGAGCGCATCGCCTGGTCGCCGGATGACACCTACTTGTACCTGAGCGTGCGGTCCGACCCGACCTCGCCGCTGGTGCAGCAGTATACCACGCCGTTTGAAGTAGACACGCGCAGCGCGGATGTCACGGTCTACCGCCTGAACCTGGTGACCAGCGTGATCCGCGAGCTGGGATACCGAAGCAACGTGTATGGGGTCAGCTCGCTAGCGGCGACGGCGGAATATGTGTTCGCGGTGGTGGTGCTGCGCCCGGAAACGATTGTGACGGCGATCAACAACCGCCAGGTACGCTTCGACGCGCTGCCGACCGACAGCGACATCCTGGCGCAGTATTCGCCGACGACCGTACTCTGGCGGTTGGATGCGGACGGCCAGGATCAGCCGATGGACGTGATGGCGAACGTGTGGGGAGTCACTGCGCGCCCGATACGGTAACAGGACTGCGCGCTGCGCTTGAGGGGAGAAACCGGGATGCTGGCACGTTATCGTAAGACCTTTCTGCCGCCGCATAATCCGCGCGTGGCCCTGGTGACGGGGGCGAGTTCGGGCATTGGCCGGGCGACGGCGCTGCTGCTGGCGGCGCTGGGTGATCACGTTGTGGCGACGGGGCGTCGGGCCGCCCGGCTGGAGGCGTTGAAAGACGAGGCCGAACGCGTCGACCTGCCGGGCGTGATCCTGCCGGTGGAGGCGGATGTCACTGACCCGGCGGCGATGGTTCGCGCGGTCAAGGCCGCGCAGGATGCCTTTGGGCGGCTGGATGTGGTGGTGGTCAACGCGGGGATTGGGCATCGTGGGGCGCTGGTCGATTCCGACTGGGCGGACCTGGAAACCGTGCTGCGGACGAATATCGACGGCGCGCTGCACACCGTGCGCGCGGCGGTCCCTGCACTGCGGGCGGGCGCGGCGGATCGCCCCGGTGAGGGGCACATCGTGTTCATCTCGTCGATTTTGGGACCGGTGCCGGGTGCCTATGCGGCGGTCTACAGCGCGAGCAAGGCGGCGGTCGATGCGCTGGCGCGCGCACTGCGCGGCGAACTGCGCGCCGACCGGATTCTTGTCAGTGTGCTGTGGGTGGGCCAGACTCGCACCGAGTTCGCGGAGCGGCGGCTGGGTCAGCCGGGCCGCGTGGCGAGCCGCTGGCCGACCATGTCGCCGGAAGAAGTGGCGGGCGGGGTGGTGCGCGCGTTGGAGCGGCACCCGCGCACGATGACCCTGCGCTGGATCGACTGGGTTTTTGTGTGGGCGGGGCGGCGCTTTCCTGCGCTGATGGATCGGCTGCTGGCGCGCGTGTATGGATGAGTGAGGTTTTCCGCTGCGCAAGAGTTGGGCTGCACACCGACTCGGACTATAATGGGGGTGTGGGGGCGGTTTAGGGATTGTAGGGATTCTGTTATGGCGCGCATCTTCATCAGTTATCGGCGTGACGACGCGGGCGGCTATTCGCTGCTGCTCTTCGATCGGCTGCCCCAGCATTTTGGGCGCGGTCGGGGGTTTATGGATATCGACACCATCGAGCCGGGTGTCGATTTTGTTCACGTGATCCAGAACGCAGTTGGTGCGTGCGACGCCGTGATCGCGTTGATCGGCAAGCACTGGCTGACCATCGTCGATGATTATGGGCGGCGGCGGATCGAACTGGATGATGACTTTGTGCGCCTGGAGATCGCGGCGGCGCTGGAGAAGAATATCCGCGTGATCCCGGTGCTGGTGCGCGGCGCGCAGATGCCGGTTGCTGAAGACCTGCCCGCGCCGATTCGCGGGCTGGCGCGGCGTCAAGCCTTCGAACTGAGCGATGAGCGCATTCATTACGACCTGGAGCGCTTGATCGAGGTGCTGGAGAAGACGGCGCGGGGCAAAGGCAGCCCGGTGACCGATAGCTGGCTGGACCGGCTGGAACGCTTCGAAACGCGCGAATACATTCTGCGCGGTGAGCAGCCTCCCAAGCCTGCGCCGGTAGGGCCGCGCCCGACTCGCCTGCTGTTCGAGCCGGAGACGGTGATCATCCCGGCGGGGCCGTTCCTTTCCGGAGACGACCTGGAGTCCGTCTCGCTGCCGCAGTTCGCCATTGGCAAATACCCGGTGCGGGTGATCGAATATCGCGCGTTTGTCACGTCGGGCGGCTATGATCACCCGGATTTCTGGACCGAGACCGGATGGGAATGGAAAACACGCAACCAGCGCACCCAACCCGATCACTGGGACGAGGACCTGTGGGTGAAAAACGAGTGGCTGCCGGTGGTGGGGGTCACCTGGTACGAGGCGTATGCCTACTGCCAGTGGCTGGCGCGCAAGACCGGCTGGCCTTACCGGCTGCCCACGACGCTCGAATGGGAGAAGGCCGCGCGCGGCACGGATGGACGGTTGTATCCCTGGGGGAACGATCGGCGGCAGGGGGCGTGCAATATCTACAGTGAGCGGCTGGGGCACACCAGCCAGACCGGCGCCTACAGCCCGCAGGGAGACAGCCCCTACAAAGTGGCCGATATGATCGGGAACGTGTCGGAATGGACGCAGACCAAGTGGCCGAACCAGTCGGGGAGGCTGGACAATTCGTCGGAGGGGCGAGAGCCGCGCATCCAGCACGGCGGATCGTGGTCGTCGGTGTCGCTGGTGCGGGCGTCGTCGCGGCTGCGCTGCCTGCCGACTGAGTCCACCAATTACGTCGGGTTTCGCGTGGCGCGGTCGAACGTCGAGGAATAGGGGACAGGCGGCGGTCGCGGCAGGCTTTTGCCTGCCCAGGGCGAGCATCGCTCGCCCTGCCGCGCGGATCGCGCGGGCGACCGCCGCACGCTAGGCGGTCGCGCCTTTCGTGTGGGCGGAGTCGTCCATCCACCAGGGCGATTCCGGTGGGGCCACATCCACGATCTGCACCGCGTTCATCGTCATCACCGCGCGCTTATCCGGCTGCACTTTGCGCCGGATGGCGCGGCGCTGCCAGCCGAGCAGCAGCCGTGCGCTGGCCAGCGATAGCCCCTGGAAAATGAGCAAAGCGAGCGCCAGCCCGCCCCACCACACGGGGTGATTCGGCGCGCCATCGGAGAGCACATCGGCGGCCAGCAGGGTGCCCACCATCGCGCCAGAGGCAATCAGGCGCGCGTAGGCCTGCCGGAGCCGGTTCACTTCTCGCCGTGCGGTGAGGTCGCTGTAGGGCATCATGGGTTGGTCCTGCCTGCGGTTTTCCCTGCCGGGTGATCCGGCTTCGGACGGTTACAAGGGATTCTACGCAGGCAGGACCGGGTGAGTTGCGGATTGTGCCGGGTGCGCGGACTCTTACGCCGTGCCCGGCTGAGGTTCGTCGGTCGGGCCGTTGGCGGGCGTTTCGTAGAGTTCCACCAGCACCCCGCACGCGCTCTTGGGGTGCACAAAGGCGTAGCGCGTCCCTTCTTCGCGGACGCGCGGAGTCTCGTTGATCATCGTCACGCCGTGCGCGACCAGCCGCTCCATCACCGCCTCGATGTCGTCCACCTCGATGCAGACGTGATGCATCCCCTCGCCGCGCCTGGCGATGTATTTGCCGATGCCGCTTTCCGGGTTGGTGGGCTGCAGCAGTTCGATGCGTGCCGTGCCAAGCGGCAAAAAGGCGATGTTCACCTGCTCGGTTTCGTTGGCCTCGGTGCCACCCAGCGGCAGCCCCAGCGCGTCGCGCCAGAAGCCGAGCGCCGCCTGCAGGTCCTCTACCACAATGGCCAGATGATCGATGTGTGCGTTCATGGGCGCGTCACTCCTTATGAGCCGTCTCCGGCGGCATTCCATCGCGCAGTGAGCGCGGTCCAGGCGTTGTAAACTTCGGTCCTGTTGTTGGCATCGGCCATCGTGCCGAACAGCGTGCCGCCCGGCTCGATGAAGCAGCCAAAATCGGTGGGCAGCACGGCTTCCGCGCCGAATTCTGCGCCGAAGCCCACGGCCACTTCGAGCCAGTCCGCATCCAGCGCCATGCTGCGCTGCGGCGCGAGGCAGTACCCGTACCAGGTTTCGCTGATCATCCACCGTTTGCCGCTGTCGGCAGGGTGGCCGTGGTCGGCGAAGAGGTCCTGCAGGCGCTCAAATGCGGCGGGCTGGAACACGCGGAAGCTCACAAAGTCGAGTCCATCCAGCGCCAGCACGCGCTCGTAGAAATCGAGATCAAAGTCGTCGGCCAGCGCGATCCCCACGCCGATCTGCGTCTGGGGGCTGACCTCGCGCACGGCGGCGATCAGGTCCTCGGTGTGGGCCAGCCAGGCATCGAGCCGTTCCTCTTCGGTCGCGCCGGGCGGCTCAACAGCGCTGAACTGCTTGTAAGCGCCCGGCTCATTGATGACCTCGTAGTAGGCCGGCTGGAATTTTTCGGCATAGGAACGCACGCGCTGCTCATGCACCCGGATGAAGTCTTCCCAGGGTACGCGATCGTCCTGGCCGTCGTCGCTGCTGGCCCAGACCAGCAGGTAGGGCGAATACTGCGAATCGGCCAGGTAGAGATCAATTCCCGATTCGTTCAGGCGCTCCAGGTAAGCCTGCTCGGCCTCGGCCTGGCGGCTCAGGCGCGCAGTGCGCCGGGCTTCGATCTCCGCCTGGGTGCGCGTGTTGTTCCCATCTTTTTCGTCGGTGCTGTTGAACATGCGCGGATTCTCGGCTTCCAGCGCGAGGTCTCCGCTGACGGCAACCCGCATCACCGAAATACCGGATTCCAGCGCCGCGTCAAGCTCGGCCTGGCGAATCTTCAGGCGGTCGTCGTCGCCTTCTTCCAGCGTGACGAACGAATAGCCCAGCGTGACATTGGCGTTCAGGCCCAGCGCCAGGTCGCTTTCGCCGGGGACGGCGTGCCATAGGTCGCGCTTCTCGTCCATCCATTTCTGGCGCTGATCCTGCTGGGCGATGTGCATTGCCACGGCCAGCACAATCGCCACCACGATGAACGTCAGCCAGATGGCCAACCCGCGCGGATGGGGGCGTTTCAGCCGCTTCCAATAGGCCAGCGTCACCAGGTGCAGCACCAGCGCAATCACCAGCGCGACACCCATCATCAGCGTGGCGGGCGAGTAGGCGATGGAGAACTGGCCCAGCGGTGCGAGTGCCCCTGCCGCCGGGATGAACTGGCTCCACTGAGTGGCCACAATCAACAGCCCGGCCAGCACCAGCAGCGCCGCCAGCACCGCCGTCAGGCGTCCACGCCAGACCCCGGTGATGCCCGCAGTCAGCAACACGCCACCCGCCAGCATCAGCAGCGGTCCCCACACGTAATAGCCATACCACATCGCAGCGAGAATCATGGGCAGGCTGGCGAGCAGCAGCAGAATCCCGCCGCAGCCTTGCGCCACGCTGGCGATTCGGCTGACCAGCGGGGGCGGCGGCTCGAACACCTTGCCCGCCCAGCGATCATCCTGAAGTTCGCGCAGGCGTGGAAGATCGCGCAGGGCTTCAACCAGCGCATCGGGCTTTTTGTCCTGGTCGGACGCGCCCTGTCCGGGCGGGATTTGTTGATCGGTCATGCAGCTAGCTCCCTCAAGCACAGCACCCAGGCTGCGCACAGCACCGGGTCTCTCACACAGTCGCCCTACTATACCGCATTCTGCGGCGAATCGCCCGGCGATTCGCTCGCATGCCGGTAGCCGATGCCCGCGCGCGATCGCCCGACTTCCTCGATCACGCCCAGGGCGCGCAGGCAGTACGCCATCTGCTGCGCCAGGCGGCGCGGGCGCTGAATCGCGCGGGCCAGATCGGCGGTGGTGAAGGGACAGGGCAGATCGGGGGGCAGCAGGGCTGCCAGGTCGTCCGGCGTGGTGAAGAGCTGCTGACCCACCACCGCGATCAGGTCGCGTTGGTGGATGATCCAGCCGCCGCGCCGCCATCCGCGCGAGGGATCGTGGCGGCGCTGTTCTTCTTCGTGGATGAGCAGCACCTCAAGCGATACATTGGGATGCGCCAGCAGCGCCGGCAGGCTGGTCAGTTCAGCGAACAGGTCCACCGCCGCGCCGCGCCGGGGTGACTTTCGCCGCCCCAACACCTGGCCCGCCGGGTCCAACCGCACAATCCATTTTTCCGTCGCCAGTGGAAAGACCAGCCGCACGGGATGATCGGCGGCCAGGGCGGGCAGTTTGCGCCGCAGCGCGCCGAATCGCCGCGTCTGTATCTCGATCAGCAGGTCGCCGCGCACGATGTCGATCACATAGCGGCCCACCGGGACCTCAAAGCGGTCGCCGGGGCGGGCCAGCCAGCGCTTGATCGCTGCGTGGAGCGGCTGCTCGTTCAGCGTGCCGATGATGCGGGGCGGGGGTAGTGAATCGCTCATGAGGCGACTCTACCACACCCTGCCCGCTGCGGCACATCCTAGATCACATAATCCGGGAACTCGCGGGCCGACCCGCCGGTCGAGCCGCTGACCAGCGCCCCGCCAGAGACACTCACCAGCTCGCCTTCTGGCGTCACGGCCAGGTCTTCGCGCGCAGCGGACTGACCGTTGCCGTTCAGGTGAATGGCGTGTTCGACCTCGTCCAGCCGCCGCAGAATGCGGTCGAGCCGCTCGGCCACCACGTCGGGCAGCACGTCGTGACGCAGATCCGGGCGGTGAGGCAGGGCTTCGGGTTGCGGCTTGCGCTGAATGGGTTTGCCGGGGATGCCGACAACTACATTATCCGGTCCAATATCGTTGACCACGACTGCATTCGCTCCTATACGGGTGTTTCGCCCAATGGTGATCGCGCCGAGCACCTTCGCGCCCGCGCCGATCACGACTTCGTCCTCGATGGTTGGGTGACGCTTGCCTGGCTCCAGGCTGACCCCGCCCAGCGTCACGCCGTGATAGATGGTCACGTCTGCGCCGATCTCCGCCGTTTCGCCGATCACCACGCCCATGCCGTGATCGATGAACAGGCGCGGGCCGATCTTCGCGCCGGGGTGAATCTCGATGCCGGTCCAGAACCGGTTCATCTGCGACAGCCAGCGCGCCAGCAGCCGCATCCGGTGATTCCATAGCCAGTGGGCGACCCTGTGCAGCCAGACGGCGTGCAGCCCGGCGTAGGAAGTGAGCACCTCCAGCCAGCTCCGCGCGGCGGGGTCGCGCTCCAGCACACACCTGACGTCATTTCGGATGGTTTTGAACATTCCGGCATCCTCCGCGCATGTGGCGGTAGGCGATGAGCGGTTCGTGCCGGTCCGCTCATCGCGCTCACTTCGTTAGTCGTCCAGATCGGCGAACAAGGGCGTCGAGAGATAGCGCTCGCCCCAAGACGGGATGATGATCACGATCAGCTTGCCGGCGTTTTCCGGGCGCTGAGCTACCTGGATCGCCGCCCAGGTGGCCGCGCCGGACGAAATGCCGACCAGCAGCCCTTCTTCGCGGGCCATCCGGCGCGCCGTGCTGAAGGCATCCTCGTCGGTCACCCGCACGATCTCATCGTAAATGCCCGTGTTGAGCACCTGGGGCACGAACCCGGCCCCGATGCCCTGAATCTTGTGCTTGCCCTTCTCGCCGCCGGAGAGTACCGGCGAGGCCGCAGGCTCTACCGCGACCACCTTGAACGACGGCTTGCGCGCTTTGATCACTTCGCCGACGCCGGTGATGGTCCCGCCTGTGCCAATGCCCGATACCAGGAAATCCACCTGGCCGTCGGTGTCGCGCCAGATTTCTTCGGCGGTGGTGACGCGGTGAACCTGGGGATTGGCCGGGTTCTCGAACTGCTGCGGAATGAAGACCTTCTCCGGGTTCTCCGCCTTAAGCTGGTTGGCTGCCGCAATCGCGCCGCCCATGCCCTGGTCGCCGGGGGTCAGGATCAGCTCTGCGCCGAAAGCGCGCAGCACGCGCCGCCGCTCGATGCTCATGGTTTCGGGCATGGTGAGCACCAGGCGGTAGCCGCGCTGCGCGCACACCATCGCCAGCGCGATGCCGGTGTTGCCGCTGGTGGGTTCGACGATCACGGTGTCCGGCCCGATCAGGCCCGCACGCTCGGCGGCTTCGATCATCGCCAGGCCGATACGATCCTTGACGCTTTTGGCCGGGTTGTAATATTCGAGCTTGGCGACGAGCGTTGCCCCGGCATCGCCCGCGATGCGGTTGAGCTTGACGAGCGGGGTATTGCCAACCAGTTCCGTAACATTCTGTGCGATGCGCATGAGTCTTTCCATCCTTGTGTGCGATGTATCCGACGATAACCGTCCTGCTCCCTGCCCAGACACAAAAAACCGGTCACGCTTGCTGACGTGACCGGTGTCGGGACCTTTTTAGGGGAGGGTAGGGATTGCCCTGGGCCTAGACGCCACGTATCAAGCGCTGCGGGGTCGCACGCTTCATACAGGAACAGGCGCAAGCCAGGGCACGAGACATCATGAGAACAATCACCTCAATGGGCTGAACAACAGGCCATGTTGACATTTGCGGATGAAAAAGCGCGTGTTCTGCGCGCAACCATCAACACGACCTAACCTGTTCAAAATTATACGGTTGGACGCAGCGATTTGACAACTGGCAAATTTGCCAGGGGGCATTCCAAATTGGGGGCGAAATTGTGAGGACTTCGCCCCCGTCGTGCATTTTGATAAGGTGAGCGGATAGGGGTGGGCGAACGGCTGGCCTCACCCCCGACCTGCGCGCCTCATAGGAGGCGCCTGGTCTGCCCCCTCGCCGAAAATTTTCGGAGAGGGGGCGGAGCGGCCCGGTTTTGGCCGCGCGGGGGTGAGGCCGGGCAACCCCCACAGTCTCATGCCCCGAAAATGGAATACACCCTTTGCCAGGGAGTCTTTCATCCCTCCGGACACGCGGAAGCGCGCCAGGCGGTCGAATACGGTTCAGCTTATCTGGGCGGACGCTGCCGGGAGCGTGAAGAAAAAGGTGCAGCCTTCGCCGGGCCGACCGGTGCTCTCGACTCCTACCATGCCGTTCAGGTTTTCGATGATGCGCTTGACAATTGACAGACCGAGACCATGCCCGGACGACATCCGGGTATCCAACCGGTCAAACTGGACGAACAGGCGCGCTTGCTTTTCCTGCGGGATGCCTTCACCGAGGTCGCGCACCCAGTACCGGACGGTGGAGCCTTCGCGCTCGGCTCCCAGCGCGATCTGCGGCGGTGTGCCGCCATATTTGAGGGCATTGCTCAGGTAATTGGTCCACACCTGCTCGATCCAGGGGCCGTGGCCAAGCGCTGCGGGCCACTCGTCGGGCAGGGTGAGCTGCGCGTTGGTATCGACAATCTGCTGGTTCATGCGGCTCAGCACGCTGCGCACCACCGCCGCCATATCCACCGGCTGCACGTTGACATTCTCCTTGCGGACACTGGCCAACAGCAGCAGGTCATCCACAATCTGGGTGGCCTTCAACCCGGATTCGACCAGGGTCTGGGCGTGTTCCATCGCGGCGGCTCGATTCCCCTCGTCGATTTCGAGCACCAGCAGTTCGGCGTACCCGATCACCGAGGCGAGCGGATTCTTCAGGTCGTGCGCGACGGTGTGGGCAAAGGCGTCGAGGTCGGCGATCAGTTTTTCACGCTCCTCCATCTGGCGCTGAAGCTCAACGTTGCGGAGCTGGTAAATCTCCGCCTCGCTGCGGGCCTGCTCCAACTGGTGACGCGTTTCCAGGCTGTGCATGATGATGCTGTTGTGCTGACGCAGCATATCCTCGCGCACCTCGTGGAACTGCTTGTAGTGCGCCAGCGCGCGCGCATAATCGCCCGCCTGTTCGTAGAGATCGGCCAGGGCGTGGAAAATATCGAGAATCACCGGGCGGGCGTGGATGGCCTGGGCAGTCTCCAGCGCTTCAGTCAGCGCGCGTTCCGCCTCGCCGGTCTGCCCCTGTGAGAGCGCGATTTTTCCCTGGTCGAGCAGGATGGCGGCCTGGAACTGGCGATATCCGCGCTCGCGCGATTGGGCCAGGGCGCGCTCGAAATACTCCATCGCCAGCGCGGTCTCGCCGGATGCAGCGTAGATCCTGCCGGTGTTGTGCAGCGCCTCGGTCTCTGCGCGCCAGTAGGCGATCTCCTGGCTGATGGCGAGGCTGGCCATCTCGTAACTGAGCGCCTGCTCATAATCGCCCATCAGGTAATGAGCCGTCCCCAGGCTTTCAAGCGCCTGGGTCTCACCGTGCCGCGACCCTAACTCGCGGTGCAGGGCCAGGCTCTCGGCGAGCTGCGGAAGTGCCTGGTCGAACTGGCCGATATGCAGGCGGAAGTAAGCGGTGTCGTTGAGGCAGCTAGCGTAGAGATTGCGGTCCTCGCTCATTGCACTGAGGTTGAGCGCCTCCATTCCCAGGTTGAGCGCCCGCGAATAGTCGCCCAGGTAGAAATAGATTCCGGCAATGTGGTTGGTGATGAAGGCGTGCTGGCGCACATCGCCCAGTTTGATGAACAGCGATTGGGCTTCGATGGCGGCAGCCAGCGCATGATCGTAAGCCGAATGATTCCAATCAACCACCGAGAGGGTGAGCAGGCTTTGCGCCAGGCCCGGCTCCGTGATAGCGGGATCGGCGGACTGGTTGGCGTTGATCATCGTGCGCACGAGGTAACAGTTCGCACGGCTGCGATCAGGATCGCTGTCGCGCAAAGCCCACGCTTCCGCATTCATACGTTCGATGGTACGGGCCAGGTCGGCATCGGGCATCTGGTGAGGCGAACGGTGGGACTTGCCTGACGGCATTTTACGATCCTTCGTGCAACGGGGTGCTATCTTGAGTATACATTATTATGACAATGCGTGCTTTATTGTTTTCGACCAGGGTGCATTTCACGAAAGTGCACGCCGCCGTTTCGCCGCACGCGCGTGCACGTTGAGAAAATAACCGGCTGTGGTGCCCCGCGAGAGTCCGGCTCCACTCCCGACCCGGTCTGCCCCCTCTCCGAAAATTTTCGGCTGAGAGGGCGAAGCGGCCCGGTTTTGGCCGCTTGGGGGTGAGGCCAGGTCGCCCGTCCAGCGAGTGCTCGGTTTGTCAAGGGGTTGCCTGTCAACTTTTGCTCACACCCGTATTCGGCGAATTCATACCCACCGGCTTATACCGAATCTGTCGGCCCTACGCCCGGAAACATGTCGCAGTGGTTGTGAAAAAAATCTGAAACCATTAAAAAACAAACGATTTTCAAATTTTAGCAGCCCCATGGCCGAAATCATGGTAAGATGAGGCTGGGTCAGCGTGAAGGGAGCCGAGCTGTGTGAGGCATGCAGCCTGTTATGATCGACCCAGGTTACGACAAAGAAATCCGTGACGACGGCATTATTATCTTTCGCATCCGTTCCACCCAGCGCCCGGTGGTCGATCGGTGGTATCAGGATGTGGCGGGCGAATTCGCCCGCGCGCTGAACGAAGGCCGCGCGACGCGCTTCATTTACGACGCGCGCCGGGTGAATCTCGCCAATCCGTACATCCTCAAGCGGGCCAGCGACCTGGCCAATCTGCCGCTGCCGCCCGATTGGCGGGTGGCGACGCTGGTCAGCAGCGGGTTTCTCAAGCATTTTGTGCATACTATTCGCGTCGTCTCGCTGACTTCGCAGGAAATGTTCGAGCGGTCCCAGATATTCACCGACGAGGACGAGGCGGTACGATGGCTGAGCCGTCCGTGACGGCTGTGTCGCCCATGAGAGCGGGATGGGCGCGATGACCCTCTCGCGGCGGGCGCTTGATGTGCTGCTCTCGCCGGAGGGACGCGCGATCCTGGCCGACCTGGCCGCGCGCGACCTCGGTGACGATCACACGCTGGCTCTGCTAGGGAATCTGCGCCGCGACCTCGCCCCGGACGCTGCGGGGGCGGTGCTGGCGCTCGCGCGGCTTCGGCAGCGCGCCGCGAGCAAATTCTCTCGCGCATCCGAGATGATCTTCACCGCCGAGGCGCTGGAGCAGGCGAGCGGGGAATGGCTGGCGACGTGGCGCGCGTCGCTTATGGCGGCGCTGGCTCCGCGCCATGTGGCCGATCTCGCCTGCGGCATCGGCGGGGATACCATCGCCCTGGCGGGCATTCCCGGCGCGCGGGTGACCGCGCTCGACCGCGACCCGGTGCGGCTGCGCATGGCGCGCGCCAACCTTGCCGCTTATGACCGTGCCGCGCAGCTCGTCCAGGCGGACCTGACCGCGCCGCTGCCGCTGCGCGCCGTCGATGCCGCGTTCTTCGACCCGGCTCGCCGCGTGGACGGTCGGCGCGTGTTCAGCGTGCGCGACTGTGCGCCGCCGCTGGATGTGATCGCGGGCTGGGCGATCCCCGCGCTGGCGGTCAAGCTCTCGCCGGGCGTGGACCTGGACGAACTGCGCCCATATACGCAGGCGGGCGCGGGCGTGGAGTTCCTGAGCGTGTCGGGCGAGTTGAAAGAGGCGGTGCTGTGGCGCGGGGCGTGGGGATTCGCCGGGCGGCGGGCTGTGCGCTTTGACCCCGGCGCGCCGCCGCTGACGCTGGTTCCCCAGGGTGCGCCGCCGCCCCCGCTCAGTGAGCCGCGCGCCGTGCTGCTCGAACCCGATCCTGCCGTGATCCGCGCCGGGCTGCTTGGCGAACTGGTCGATCACCTGGGCGCGCCGTTTTATCGCCTGGATGACTCGATCGCCTATCTGACCGGCGACGCGGCGGTGGAATCGCGCTGGGTGCGGGCGTGGCCGGTGTGGGCGTGGATGCCGTTCCAGCTCAAGCGGCTGCGCGCCGCGCTGCGCGAATGGGGAATCACGCAGGTGACCGTCAAGAAACGCGGCAGTCCGCTGATGCCCGAAGACCTGATCCGCCAGCTCAAGCTGAAAGGCGAGGGCGGCTCGGCGGTGGTCGTGCTCACCCAGGTGGCCGGGCGGCATTCGGCGATCATCTGCGGCGAGATGTTATGAGCGGGAAGAGGCGCTGGCCGCTCGCCGGATTTCCCCAGGCAGTTGGTTCAGCGTATACTGGACGCTGGGCTGCCGCGCTGGGGGCGAATCGGGCGTGCGGCGGCGCGTCACTGGCCGGGTTTGGTCGAGGGAGAACGAGTCATGGCCCGTCAAAAACGAGTGATGCTGCGCACGGTGATCCTGGCCGCCTGGCTGCTGGCGGCGCTGGTGATTGTGGGGCCTGTGCTGGCCCAGGGCGGCGAAGGATCGGGCGGCCTGGGTGTGCTGAACGGTGGTCAGGGTCCGCAGGACCTGGATGACATCGCGGTAAGGCTGATGCCGCTGCTGGTGGGCGCGGCGTTGATCGAGCGCACCATCGAGGTGATCTTCACCTGGACCGAGCGCGCGCTGATCGATGCCGGTCACCGGCTCAACCAGTTCGCCGGGCTGATCACGGGGCTGGTATCGGTGGACCTGCGCCACGCCTGGGACGAAGTCAGCCAGTTGACCAATGCGCTGCTCCAGCGCCAGATGACGACCAAGACTCAGGCCTTCGAGGGCGATTCGGAGAGCAACAACCCCCACGACTGGCCCCTGGCCATGCTCGAAGAGCGGCTGAAGGAAGCCAAGCAGCGCGTGGAGACCGCCCAACTGGTGATGGAGCGCTCGATCAAATCGCCGCAGTTTGTCGCACAGAAGAAAATGGCGGCGGCGGTGCTGTCGATGGGGTTTGGCCTGGTGCTGGCCACGGTGGCCAGCCTGCGCCTGTTCCAGCCGTTGGGCGTGGAAGCCGCGAGCTGGTTCGATGAGCCGTTCGATATTGTCGATCTGGTCATGGCCGGAGTCTTGATGGGCCTGGGCACCGAGTGGGTTCACCAGGTGATCGGCATCCTGATCAAGAGCAAGGACGCGCTCAGCCGGGTCGGGCTGGCGGGGCAGGCGGGCAGCCTGATCACCTCGATGGACCTGGAACAGCTTCGCCGCCTGGCCGAGCAGGCCGTCACCCAGGAACTCAAAACGCAGATCGGGCAGGTGCAGGGCAACCTGGCGGGCAACATCGCCGAGCAGGTGGTTGCCGCTACCAGCCAGGCCCAGCCGGTTCAGGCTGCCTCTGCCACCGCGACGACTGCCGCCGCCCTGGCGACCGCTGCCGCCGCTGCCGCTGCCGGTGAGATTAGCGACCAGTGGGATATCCCCGAAACAGAGGCGGAAGCGGCGACCCTGGCCGATAACCTGCTGACCCCGGTGCATGTCACCAATGGCGCAACCAACGGCCTGGTGATGCCCGGCCTGGGCACGGCAGCGCCCATGCCGGAGATGTCGTTGGCTTTGCCGGAGAACGGCCTGCCGCTGGATGCAGTGCGGGTAATGGTCCGGGCCGGGGGCGCAGCGGTATTCGCTGCGCCGCGCGCCGATTCCGACCCGGTGGGCGAGCTGGCAGCCGGGGATCAGGGTTCGGCCCAGGCCGCCGTGCTCAACAGCCACACGTGGCTGCAAATCCTGTGGGATGACGGGACGGGCCGCCGCCGTGAGGGCTATATCATCGCCGACGCGACCGACTTCGCGCGCTCGCGGGCCTATGACCAGGTCTCGCGCGCCTGGATTGAGTCTGGGCCGGTGCTGGCGTTCCGCAAGCGGCTGGTGTGCGACCTGATGCGGGTGCGCGGCGTGGAAGAGGCCAAGATTAGCCGGGTGAACGAAATGCGCCCGGAAGCGCTGGAAAAGTTCGAGACCCTGCTGACTCGCCAGACCATGCCGCCGGACTATATCGAGTTCTGGCGTTTGCAGGACCGGCTGCGGCTGCCCGATCCATTTGTCCACCTGCCGGTGCACCCGCTGCCGCCGTCGTCGATTGATTCGCTCGAAATCCAGGGATTCGGCCCGACCACCTACGCCGCCGAACAGTGGCCGGTCTATTACAGCGGGACGCGCGGCCTGCACACCGGGGTCGATTACCTGGTGCCGGAAGGATCGCCGCTGCTGGCCGTAGCCGATGGCGTGATCGTCGATTTCCGCATCGTGGCCGATGCCAACGAGCGTATGATCGCGCTTCGCCCCTTCCTGCCCGATCGGCTGCGTCGCCCGGATGGGTCGCGCGCCCTGTCGAACGTGGTGGTGGTGTACAGCCACCTGACCGGCGATCCGTCATCCAACCTGGTGGGCGTGGGCGACGTAGTGCACGCCGGGCAGGTGATCGGTACATCGGGCTGGCCGGTGTATACCAGCGAAGACGGCGTGGTCCAGGTCCAGTACAACAACGCTCACCTGCACCTGGAGGTGCACCTGGTCAACGACAGCGCGCAGGGGCCGACGCCGGGGAATCGCCAGCCGTTCAACCCGCTGCTGTTCTTCGCCCCCCACCTGATCGCGTTCCAGGCCCGCCTGGCCGATCACAGCCCCTGGCCGCCCTATCCCAGCAGCGGGCATTCGCTGGGGCGGCTGGGCTTCCTGGTGGTGGCGTGCTTCAGCTATGAGCCGCCGACGATCTTCTGGGAGCACATCGCCACCGGTGCGAAGATGTGGCCGTCTGGCGTGGTGCCGCTCGGCAAGCTGCTGGCGGCAGTCAATGCCGCCGCGCACCAGGGCAGCGATTGAAAGAGGGTGAACAGGCGACCCGGCGGTTGATCAGGCTGGCTGAAGAGCGCGCACGGCGTCGATCACCACGCGCGCGGCCCGGTCGATGTCATCGGCCTGAGTGGGCGCACCGACCGACAGGCGCAGCGTGCCCATCGCGTACTCCGCAGGTACGCCCATCGCCTGGAGCACATAGGATATCCGGACGTCGTCGGAGTGGCAGGCCGCGCCCGCCGAAGCCGCTACCGCGTGATTGATGCGATCTAGCAGGTCGTTGGCGCGCACGCCGCGGAAGGATACGCTCAGCGTATTGGGCAGGCGGCCCTCCGGCGCGCCGTTCAGCCGCATGGCATCGGGTGGGAACGCGGCACGCAGTCGGTCATAGAGCCGATCGCGCATGGCGCGCATGTGGGCCAGGTTCTGCTGAAGGTCGCGTTCGGCGAGGAAGGCGGCCTCGCCCAAACCGACGATCCCGTGAACATTTTCAGTCCCCGCGCGGCGACCGTCTTCCTGGTTGGCTCCGTGAATCAGTGGGGCCACCGTGACGCCATCGCGCACATACAGCGCGCCTACCCCCTTCGGACCATAGAATTTGTGTCCGGCAATGGACAGCAGATCAACCCCCAGCACCTTCACCTTGACCATAATCTTGCCGATGGTTTGCGCCGCGTCCACGTGGAACAGCGCCCCGCCCGCGTGAACAATGTCGGCGATGGCGCGGATCGGCTGGATGGTGCCGACTTCGTTGTTGGCGTGCATGATCGAAACCAGCACCGTTTCGGGGGTCATGGCGCGCTCAATATCCGCCGGATCGACCCGGCCTTCTTTGTCCACCGGCACAAAGGTGACCTGCCAGCCGTGTTGAGCCAGCCAGCGGCACGGCTCCAGCACGGCGGGGTGCTCGATGGTGCTGGTGACGATGTGCCTGCCCCGGTAGCCATAGGCTTCGGCCACGCCCTTGATGGCGAGATTGTTGGCTTCGGTGCCGCCGCCGGTGAAGATGCTCTCTTCCGGCGCGGCATCGATCAGCGCGGCGACCTGGGCGCGTGCGCGGTTGATGGCATGGCGCGCGGCCTGCCCAAAGATATGCCCGTTGGAAGGGTTGCCAAAATGCTCATACAGGTAGGGGGCCATCACGTCGGCCACTTCACGCTTGATCGGCGTGCTGGCGTTGTAATCGAGGTATATCACACGCTGCGCCATGGCGAGCCTATCTTTCTCGCGCGCCTTGGGTAACAAGAGGCGCACGGCTGAGCCGACTGGGATATGCATGTCGCGTAAAAGTGTAACAGACTCTGCGCCCGGCGGGTAGTGAATGGAGCCGGAGGGCAGGGCAAACGCATCAAAAAAACAGTTTCGGTTGATGCGTATCGCCTGCCCCTGATGCACTTTGGCCATGCGATCGGATATGAGGGCGGCGAATGGCTGGCCTCACCCCCGCGCGGCCAAAACCGGGCCGCTTCGCCCCCTCTCCGAAAATTTTCGGAGAGGGGGCAACCGACAACGCGCCCGCAGGGCGCGGCGAAGGTGGGGGTGAGGCCGGACTCGCGCGGG
>DAOUFU010000242.1:0-3981 GCA_034429275.1 Anaerolineae bacterium
GTCCGGCCTCACCCCCACCTTCGCCGCGCCCTGCGGGCGCGCCCGCAGGGCGCGTTGTCGGTTGCCCCCTCTCCGAAAATTTTCGGAGAGGGGGCGAAGCGGCCCGGTTTTGGCCGCGCGGGGGTGAGGCCTGTCCTTCGTCGCCCTCATATCCGATCACATGGCCACAGTGCATCAGGAGCAGGCAATGCGCATCAACCGAAACAGTTTTTTTGATGCGTTTGCCCTGGGTGGGCCGTGCGCGGCCAACGCTGCTAAGATAGGCAGAGACCAAGTTCCGGCGAGCGTGGATGTGCTCGCCATTGACCAGACCGGAAATCATTGATGAGTCTTCACGAATCGTTCAACCGCCGCCCGGAGGTGCCGCCGGTTCCTGCGCCGGATCGCGCTCCCAACTGGGCGTCGCTGGCCGAGCGCGCCTCGGAGTATGCCGAGCGCATCGACCGGCGCGCATTCGCGCTGCGAGAGGCCCTGGCCGGTGTGCTGGCCATCGCCGGAGAGGAACAGGCCGAACAGCCCCGGATCGGGCGCGTGTTCATCTTTCGCGGCACTCTGCTGGTGCCGCCGCATGAGGCGTTCGCCGTGCTGAGCGAGCGCTTCCGCGCGTTGGGCTTCACCCCGATGCTTCAGCGCGACGAGCGCGAGATTGCCGTGCTCGCGGTGGAAGGTACACTGCCCGATCACCAGGTCAAGATTCGGCCCTGGCTCAACCTGCTGCTGCTGATCGTGACCTTCATCTCCACCACGGTGATGGGCGCGGCGCTGACCGGGATGCCGCCGGGCCGCACGTGGGACGCGCTGCTGAATGGGGACCTGGCGGTGCTGCTGCCCGCCTTGCGCGATGGCCTGCCGTTTTCGGTGACGCTGCTGGCGATCCTGGGGGTGCACGAGATGGGGCACTACGTGGCAGCGCGGCGGCATGGGGTCAAGGTGACACTGCCGTTTTTCATCCCGCTGCCGGTGACCGGATCGCTGGGTACGCTGGGCGCGGTGATCTTCATCCGCAGCCCGCTGCTGAACCGCCGGGCGCTGTTCGACGTGGGGCTGGCGGGGCCGCTGGCCGGGCTGATCGTCGCGCTGCCGCTGTACCTGATCGGGCTGACGCAGCAGGCGAGCGTGGGACTGCCGCAGATGTGGATCGAGGCGGGCATCCGGCGCGTGGCGAATCCCCCGCTGCTGCAATGGCTGGCCGGGCTGGTGGTCGATGTGCCAAACCTGGACCAGTACGTATTCTACCGGCACCCGATGGCGCTGGCGGCGTGGTTCGGCGTGCTGCTGACGGCGCTCAACCTGCTGCCGCTCGGCCAGTTCGACGGCGGTCACGTGGCCTATGCGCTGCTGGGCCGCCGGGCGTGGTCGCTGGCGTGGATGACCTTTTTCACCCTGCTGGTGATGGGTTTGATGGGCGCGTGGACGGCGTGGCTGATCTGGGCGTTCATGGGGCTGCTGAGCGGGTTGAAGCACCCGCCGCCGCACGATGATGTTTCGCCGCTGGGGTGGAAGCGGACCGTGCTCGGCGCGGCGACGGCGGTGATCTTCGCGCTGATCATCGTGCCTGTGCCCCTGTACGCGCCATAAATGCGGGTGAGCTACTGGCTCAGCGCGGCGGGTTCTCGAACTGCGGCTCCCACTCGGCGGCGTCGGGTGCATCCAGCGCGGCCATGCTGAGCAGCAGGCGGCTGCGCGACGAATAGTAGACGATGTAGGGCGCGCCCGGTCTCAGCGAGATATCGCGCGGGGGAATATAGGGCGCGAAGCTGTAGTCGCCCACGATGAACGAGAAGGGCAGCTCCGGGCGCGGGCGCTCGCTCTGAGTCATGTGCACGATCAGCGGGCCGCGCGCGTAGCGCACCGGGCGGCGGCCCAACGCCTCCGGCAGAAATGCCATCACGTTGACCCCAAACAAGCCAAAAAACAGCAGCATGAACACCAGGCCGAAGAGGGTGAAGCCGATGCCGACGGGCGTCGGCGCGGGCAAGTCGCCGGTGACCATCGCCACCCCTAACTGGAGCAGCATGGCGGTCGGGCAGAGCAAAAAGCCGAGCGTCACCAGCCCGGCGATCAGCGCGGTCCGGCGCTGGCCGGGAGTCAACCGCCCGGTGCGATTGATGGCGAGCTTGCGGGCCATCTCCGGCGAGGCGGGTTCGGGGCGTTGTTCGGTCATGCGGTCCTGTCCTGGCACGCGATGCGGATACACAGTCGGGGGAAGTATAGCATAATCTGCGCGTGGGGGCGGGGCGATACTCTGGCGGGTGCGTGCAAAATCTGACAGCGAGTTTTCCGGGCAAACACCGGCCTCACCCCAAACCTCGCCGCCCCCTGCGGGTTCGGCTCGGTTTTGCCCCTCTCCAAAACTTTTTTTGGAGAGGGGCGGCGCGGCCGTTCCTGGCCGTGCGGGGTGAGGCCAGATCGCCCGTCCAGCGAGTACTCGGTTTGTCAAGTGGTTGCCTGTCAACTTTTGCTCACACCCACTCTGGCGGCCAGCAGGGCAAACGCATCAGAATACGTGACCCGCGAGAGTCCGGCCTCACCCCCGACCCGGTCTGCCCCCCTCAGCCGAAAAATCTTCGGAGAGGGGGCGAAGCGGCCCGGTTTTGGCCCTGCGGCGGCCAGGGCTGCCATTGGCGGGGCGAGGGCGCTTTGCTACAATCGGCGCGCAACTCAATCGGAGGCAGGATGCGCGCATATCGAAACCAGGTGATCGCCGGGCTGGTGTTCATCACCGCCGCGCTGGTCGCCGTGATCGCTTTCACCGGGGTGGACGAGCTGGCGGGGCGGCTCGGCAATTTCCCGCTGTGGCTGTTTGGCCCGGTGCTGCTGCTCAAATGTGCCAACTGGGTGCTGCGCTACCTGGAATGGCGCTACTTTCTGGGCGTGATCGGCGTGCGGACGGTGCGCGGCCTGCGCCAATCGCCACCGCCGAACCCCGCCGCGCCGGTCATCCGCGAGCGCGACAGCGCGATCCTGTGGCTGGCCGGGCTGACTCTGGCCGTCAGTCCGGGCAAACTGGGCGAAGTGCTCAAGGCGGTGGTGCTCAAATACCTGACGGGCGTGGAGTTCACCCGCAGCGCGCCGGTGATCTTCATGGAGCGGCTGGTCGATGGGCTGGCGGTCATCCCGCTGACGACGGTGGCGCTGCTGGCGCTGGGCGGCGCGGTCAATGCGGGCGATGTCTCGCTCGGCTATGTGCGAACCGTGCTGATCGCCGTCTCGGTGGTGCTGGCGGTGGGCATGGTGCTGGTGCAGATCAAGCCGCTGGCCTATGGCGTGCTGGACTTTCTGCGGCGCTGGCCGATGGTGGGACGGCTGCACGGCGCGCTGCTCGCGCTCTACGAATCGAGTTACGACCTGATCAAGCCGCGCCACCTGGCGATCACCGTTTTGTTTGGCCTGGGTGCCTATACCACCGACTGCATCGGGTTTTTCATTCTGCTGCGCGGGCTGGGAGTCGAGGGTGGGTGGACGCTGTTTGCGCAGGCGACGTTCATCCTCGGTTTTTCGGTGATCATCGCCTCGATCAGTACGCTGCCGGGTGGGGCGGGCGGACGCGAGCTGACCATCGGCCCGCTGCTGATTCACCTGGTCGGGCTGGAGAAGGGGCTGAGCGGCACGGCTACCCTGCTGATCGGGCTGTTCCAGTTGTGGGCGGGCGTGCTGCTGGGGCTGGTGCTGATCGCGCTGTTCTCGCGGGTGTTGTTCCCGCCCGCGCTGGAGCAAACGCTGGCCGATTATCGCGCGGCGCGTGCGCAGTCCCGCGCGCGGGGGTGACCATCTGGAATGACTGAGTCCTAGAAAGGGCGCTTTCAGCGTTCTTGAGTTTTCCTTAGCCGGATTCCTCCGGCGATGTCGTATGCCCTGGTCTACATGCAGGGTGATTGCATCAAAATACGTGACCCGCGAGAGTCCGGCCTCACCCCCACCTTCGCCGCGCCCTGCGGGCGCGCCCGCAGGGCGCGTTGTCGGTTGCCCCCTCTCCGAAAA
>DAOUFU010000243.1:0-19290 GCA_034429275.1 Anaerolineae bacterium
GGGATGCTGTCCACATCGATCCAGATGCGCGCGCCCATGCTGTCCAGGTCGGCGGCAAGGCGGCGCGCGAAGTCTTCATCGGTGCGGCTGTAACTGATGAAAATCTGAACCATGCCCGGCTTTCTCCATCCTCAAGGTTGGTGCGCCTAACGCACGATCAGCCATACTCCCACATACAGCAGTGCTATTCCCAGCACCCGGCCAACATCCAGTGGGCGGATCGCTGTTTCGAGCAGGCCGAAGTGATCAATGAGCAGGCTCATCATCAACTGGCCAGTGACGATCAAAAAGGTCATCATGACGACGCCCTGGCGCGGAATGATGTAAGTGGCAGCGGTGATCACCACCAACCCCAACGCGCCCGCGCCCAACGCATACCAGGGCACGCTGCGCCATTCGGTCAGTTGCCCCCCGCGCTGAAAGACCAGCAGCAGCCCGGCAGCAACAGCGCCGCCCAGGTGGATGATAAAAACGCTTTCCAGCGATCCAAGCCGCTGGGCAATAATGCTCGCCAGGGGAGACTGTACCCCGACCGCCACTCCACCCAGCAGCCCTAACAGGATGACCACTACAAGTACGGGCATAAGTTTTGTCCGATTTCCCAGGTTGTTTGCGATGTTCACTGCCAGCAAAACTACGTCGATGATTGTACCTTGTTTGCCGCGACTCTGCGTTTGACGTGAGTCACTTCTCGCGCGATGGTGGAAGTTCGCAGCAAAATGTGTCACAATGGTTTGATCAGAAGCCTATCCGTGTGTATAATGCCCCTGCACCCTGAGTACCCGGAGAACGAGAGTCCATGGAGTCCAATACCCAGCACCCCGGCGATGACATGGTTGAAGAAACCCTGCCGGTTGCCGAACACACTTCCGCCGATGAGTCTTTGACGCCTGAAGCGTCGGCGGACGCCAGTATCCCTCAGGCGGAATTGACGGAAACGGATGAGATGCTGCCGGGTGATGAAGTTCTGGCAGCGGTCGAGGCTTCATCCGAGAACGGAACAGGTGAGGCCGGTGATGAATCATCCACCGAAGCTGCTCCTGAAGCGGTTGAACAACCCCCGGCGCGGTTCAAAGCGCGTGATATCGTGGAGGGTATTGTGGTCGATACCAGCCCGACCGAGGTTTTAATCGACCTGGGCGAGGGCGTCATCGGCGTTGTAGACAGCCGCGAGTTGGAACGCATGGACCACAGTGCTCTGGAAGCGCTCGAAGTGGGAAAAACAGTCACTGCCTATGTGCTGAAGGTGCGCGGATCGGACCAGCGCCCGGTGTTGTCGCTGGCCCGCGCCGAAGAAGAAAGCAACTGGCGTCTGGCCGAGCAGCACTATGCCAGCCAGGAAGTCTACTTCAGCAAAGTGGCTGGCTATAACAAGGGCGGCTTGATCGTGCGGTTCGGCAAAGTGCGTGGGTTTGTCCCGGCCAGCCAGGTTAGCCGTGAGCGCCAGCGCCAGATGAGCGGCTCCAGCCCGGAAGAACGCTGGGGCGCGATGGTGGGGGACGACATCGCTGTGAAGGTCGTCGAGATCGACCGTGCGCGCAACCGCCTGATTCTCTCGGAACGCGCGGCTGCCCGCGAATGGCGCGAGCAGCAAAAAGCGCGCTTGCTGAGCGAGCTTCGAGTGGGTGAAGTGCGCAAAGGCCGCGTGATCAGCCTGGCCGATTTTGGCGCGTTCATCGATATCGGCGGCGCGGACGGCCTGGTTCACCTCACCGAGATGTCGTGGCAGCATGTCACGCACCCGCGCGAGGTGCTCGAAGTGGGGCAGGAAGTCGAAGTCACCATCATCAATATTGATCCAGAGCGTAAGCGCATCGGGTTGAGCCTGAAGCAGCAGGCGGATGATCCCTGGCAGCAGGTCGTGGCTGGTTATTCGGTGGGCCAGCTGGTGCAGGCCACGGTGACCAAGCTGACCAAATTCGGTGCATTTGCCCGGTTGGTGGATGCGCCCGAAGTCGAGGGCTTGATCCATATCTCCGAGCTGGCCGATTACCGCGTCAGCCACCCGCGCGAAGTCGTCCTGGTGGGCGATGTGCTCACGCTGCGCATTGTCAAAATCAATGCCGAGCAGCGCCGTCTGGGCCTGAGCCTGCGGCAGGTCGATTCAGCCCGGTTCATGGACCAGGACTGGGGCGCGCTCATTGACGAGTATGAAGCAGCCGAAGCAGCCAGGGCCGAGGAAGAATCCGAAGAGTCCGAGGATGCTGCTGGCGATGCGGGCAGCACAGACGAAAACGCCTGAACCCCTGGCCAAGATTCAGGACAACGATGACGACAAGGCCCTATTCTCCAGGAGATGGGGCCTTGTGTATTGCTCAATACCATAAATTGCCCCAAATCCCAAATACGCTCATTTTTGGCGGCGGGTTTTCCCGCATGTGCTAAAATTGAGTCAGGCGAAGTGGTTTTCGCCCCGAATTTTGAGCATGAATATTGTCATGCAACCGCGCCCAATGTTTTTAATCAAATTATGATGAAATTCAGTGGTTAAAGTACGCCCGGCTCATCTACAATACTAGATCAATCGTATTGAAGTCCTGAGTCCTCCGTATTCGCCCTGGTACCCGTTGTGGGCATATCGTAGAGTGGTTGGTTATCCATAGGCGGGATGAGGAGAGACTGCAACCAATGCCGAATAAGATGGAGCGCTTCACTCAACGCGCACGCCGCGTATTGAGCCTCGCTCAAGAAGAAGCCGAGCGGATGCAGCATAGCCAAATTGGGACGGAGCACCTGCTGCTCGGCCTGATGCGGGAAGATGGGGGTGTGGCCGGGCGCGTTCTGCGCGAACTGGGGCTGCGCCAGAATCAAGTGGAACAAATCATTGAGCGCCTGACCAGCGCAAACAAGCGTCCGGGCGTGACTCGGATGGACCTGTCTCCGGCGACCAAGCGGGTGCTGGAACTGGCCGTCGATGAGGCGCGGCGGATGGGTCATCATTACATCGGTACCGAGCACTTGCTGCTGGGCCTGGTGCGGCACAATGAAGGCGTGGCTATGGAGGTCTTCAAGGAGCTGCGGATCAGCCCTGAGGAGATTCGTCGCCAGACTCGCCGCGAGCTGCAGGACAATCCGCTGCAATCGGCGCGCCGCCCGGCCTCGGAGACGCCGCCGGAGCATCTTGAGCGGCCTGAACGCACACAGCGTAATCCCAATGCCAAGACTCCGCAGCTTGATCAACTGGCTACCGACCTGACCGCCCTCGCCGAGGAAGGCAAGCTCGACCCGGTGATCGGTCGCCAGATGGAGATCGAGCGCGTGATCCAGATTCTCAGCCGCCGCCAGAAGAACAACCCGGCGCTGATCGGTGAGCCGGGCGTGGGCAAGACGGCGATCGTCGAGGGACTGGCCCAGCGCATCGTCAACCGCGATGCGCCCGCTCCGCTGCTGGGCAAGCGTGTGCTTCAGCTCGATGTCGGCTCGCTGGTGGCGGGCACGATGTATCGCGGCCAGTTTGAGGAACGACTCAAGCGAGTGATTGAAGAACTCAAACAATCCGACAGTATCCTGTTCATTGACGAAGTCCACATGCTGGTGGGGGCCGGGTCGGCGGGCAGTAGCGTGGATGCCGCCAACATCCTGAAGCCGGCGCTCTCGCGCGGTGAGCTTCAATGCATCGGGGCCACGACGCTGGATGAGTACCGCCGCCACATCGAAAACGATGCGGCCCTGGAACGCCGTTTCCAGAAGGTGATGATCGAAGAGCCGTCCATCGAGGAGACGATCAACATCCTGCACGGCATTCGTGAACCGTATGAACAGCACCACAACCTCGAAATCAGCGACGAGGCCATCGATGCAGCCGCCAACCTCTCGGCGCGCTATGTGCCGGACCGCTTCCTGCCCGACAAGGCCATCGACCTGATCGACGAAGGCTCAAGCCGCGTGCGAATGTATAAGTCGCCGGAGTCCTCGGCGGTCAAGCGGTTGGTGGCCCGGCTTGAGGCTGCGCGCGAAGACCTGGAGGCGATGGGATCGGAGCTTTCAGAAGAACAGCGCGCCAGCCTGCAAGAACGGGTGCAGGAGCTTGAAGCCGAATATCAGACCTTTGCTCAGCACTGGAATCCTGATACTGGCCGTGCCCGGCTGACCGCCGAAGATGTGGCGGAAGTGGTCGGCATGTGGACCGGAATCCCGGTCACGACCATCGCCCAGGAAGAATCCGAGCGCCTGCTGCACATGGAAGAGGAACTGCACAAGCGCATCGTAGGGCAGAACGAAGCCATCGAGGCCATCAGCAAGGCGGTTCGCCGCGCGCGTGCCGGTCTGAAGGACCCCCGCCGCCCGATCGGGTCATTTATCTTCCTGGGGCCGACGGGCGTGGGCAAAACTGAATTGACCAAAGTGCTGGCCGAGTTCATGTTCGGCAGCGAAGATGCCCTGATTCAGCTCGATATGAGCGAATTCATGGAACGGCACACTGTCGCGCGACTGACGGGTGCGCCGCCCGGCTACGTGGGGTATGAAGATGCCGGTCAGCTCACCGAAGCACTGCGTCGCCGTCCCTATAGCATCGTTGTCTTCGACGAGATCGAAAAAGCGCACCCGGAAACCTTCAACATGCTGCTGCAAATCATGGAAGAAGGTCATCTCTCGGATGCGCGTGGGCGTCGGGTGGATTTCCGCAACGCGATCATCATCATGACCAGCAACATCGGTGCGGAGATGATCAAGAAGGGCACGACCCTGGGCTTCGACCTGCCCACCGAAGAGGCAGTGACGCGCGAGCAAGAATATAACGAGATGCGCAAAAACGTCATGGAGAGCCTGCGCCGTGCCTTCCGGCCCGAATTCTTGAACCGGGTGGACGCAACCATCGTCTTCCGCGCGCTGACCAGGGAGGAGATCAAAGAGATCGTGGACCTGGAACTGCGCAAGGTCAACGAACGCCTGGCCGAGCGGGCCATGAGCCTGACAGCGACCGAAGCGGCGCGCGCTTACCTGGCGGAAGAAGGCTATGACGCCGATTTTGGCGCGCGGCCTCTGCGGCGGTTGATCACGAACGTGGTCGAGGACAGGCTCTCGGACGTGATCCTCTCCGGCGAGATCAAGCTGGGCAGCACGGTGCTGATCGACTATGACCCGGAGAAGAAGGAGATCGTCTTCTCTGAGCTGCGGCCCGAACAGCAGGAACAAGAGGGGCAGCCGGCTTGAGCTGAGCCGGTGAATATGGAACAAACGAGGCGGTTTCTCAAAGGCGAGAGGCCGCCTTTTTTGTTCTGCCATGTGCGGAGGGAGGCAGAAGAACCCCGCTGCTACCCAACTGCTCAAAATCGTCTATTATTGGAGCAAGAGGTCTGGATGGTGGTGTGGAACGGAGAGCCGTCAGGATGGCCCATTCGGTGCTGGTCGTAGAGGACGACGCAGAGCTACGCAAACTTTACTCAGTCATTTTGGAAAATGCAGGTTATACCGTCTATCAAGCTGCGAACGGGGCAGAGGCGATCCAGTTTGTCATGGGGCAGACTCCCCATGCTATCATCTGCGATATGCTGATGCCGATGCTGGGCGGAGAAGCGTTTTTGCACCAGATTCGCCAGCTTCCCGCGCTGCGCAAGACGCGCCTGATCGTAGTGACCGCCTACCCGCGCTTTGAGATGATTACCGACAACCTGAATATCGACCGTTTTCTGGTCAAGCCGGTCAACGCGGAAACTTTGCTGGCAACTCTTGCCGATGTGCTCGACAACTGATTCGAGGCTGTAGGTCATGCGACATGCAGTTACCTTCGTTTTGTGCGCCCTGACAGCGGTCGTCGCAGCGGGTGGGGTGTGGCACCGGGTGGGCGCTGACCCTGTGATCCAATCGACTCCACCGGCGGCAGCCCAGGCAGTTATCGTCGTGGACCGTGCCATCGTGTTCCCTGCACCGGATCGCATGGCTGCGCCGCTGAGTTACCTCTATGAGCGTGAACGCACCCCTGTTTTTGGCCAGACCGCCGATGGGGTGTGGCTGCTCACCCAGGTGGAAGGCGTGCAGGGCTGGATACTGCGAGCGCAGGTGGAGCTGGAGGGCGATCCTGCTCAGATTCCTGTCGTGACGGGATCGGGCGTTGTGCCGGGTATCATCGCGCCCACCCTGACCTTCACCCCGTTTCCCACCCGGCCAGGCGGGGCTGCTGTGACCGGCGCACCGCCTACGCGTACGCCACTGCCCACGCGGACTCCTGCCCCGCTGGTGGTGTTCACCCCCACTATGCGTCCTTCTGCGACAGCAACACCGGCGGCTTCTGCCATGACGCCAACACCCGGCAGCGAGTCTTTGCCTTTGCCCACCCTTGCCGCCGAAATGCCCGTGCTGCCCGGCGATCCGCCGCCCATTTCGATCACGCTGCCGGAGGGATGGAACAGTATCGACATAGTCGTCCCTTACCGCACCTTCGATAACGACACGGTTCGCGACGTGCCGCTGACGATCTATTTTGGGACACTGCCGGATGGCTCGCGCGGGTTCATTTATCTCTACTGGGGATTTCCTAACACCGTCAGCCTGGCTACCGGCGAATATAACCTTTGGGCAGATGGCGCGCAGATTCTGCGTTTCTCCCTGGTAGGCTCGGACTGCAACCTGGGCGTTTATGACCAGCGCACGTTTCCTGTTGGCGATCAAGAAGGGGTTGGTGCGTTCTATCAGGCCGCCGACTGCCCCGATGAGCCGGACACGGCAGGATGGTTTTCCGTCATGCGGATGTATGATGGGGGATTTGCCTTCTTTGTGGCGGTCGAACCCCCGGAAGCGCTGACGACTCAGCGCGATTTTATCCAGCAGGTGTTGGATACTGTCGAATTCATCCCGCCCGATACGCCATGACCGTCGGGCTTCGGTCCTTTGCTCACGGCCCCCGGCCAACTTCGCCCTTGACCGCCGGGGCGGATTTAAGGTAAGGTTTGTCGATTGGTTGTTGGGGTGTCATTCGACGGCGGAGTTTATTCGGGCTTTA
This sequence comes from Anaerolineae bacterium, assembly GCA_034429275.1. Classification (GTDB taxonomy): domain Bacteria; phylum Chloroflexota; class Anaerolineae; order Aggregatilineales; family Aggregatilineaceae; genus DAOUFU01. The sequence continues at coordinate 6,941 of DAOUFU010000243.1, forward strand.
TGCTAGTGCCAATCGTTGACAGCCGAGGGGTGACGGTACGGACCTGCACCCCTGTTGTGGCGCGCCACATGATCCAGGATGGTGAGGCACTCCCTCGCCGGTCGGTGGATGGCAGCTTCTATATTCAGCTGGTGCCTGCTCTCGATCTAAGGCGGCGCAAGGCGCGCCAGCTGCATCACCCGACTCGTCCACTCACTCGCCGCGCCCGGCGCGCTCAACATGCCCAGCGGCAGAATTATCTGCTGAGTGTGTTGGCCGATCGCGCCTGTCTCGCACATCAAGGGGATTCGCCACATGGCGATCTATCGGCGATGCAAGGCCTGGATCGCCTGCTGGTGATCGATGTTGAATCAACGTGCTGGCTGTCGGCTCCGCCGGAGGGTGAGCGCGCGGAAATCATCGAGATTGGCCTGTGCCTGGTTGATGTACAATCGGGAGCGCGGCTGGAACGGGAGAGCATTCTGATTCGCCCGGAACGCTCCACGCTCAGCCCGTTTTGTACGCAGCTGACGACACTTACCTCAGAACATCTGGCGAATGGGGTCTCGTTCGCGGAGGCGTGCGACAGGCTGCGCGACCGTTATCGTGTGAGCGAGGTGCCCTGGGCCAGCTACGGCGAATATGACCGCCGAATGTTCGAGACTCAATGTGCCGATTGGGGGATCGCTTACCCGTTTAGCGCCGCCCATGTCAATGTCAAGCATCTGGTGTCGCTGGTGCGTGGCCTTCAACACGAGGTTGGGCTGATCGACGCCATGCGTCTGTTTGATCTGCCGGTGGAAGGCACTCATCATCGCGGGGTCGATGATGCCTGGAACACCGCATTGATCGCAACGACCTTAATCTTACAGCGCCGGGCCGAACTGGCCTGGGGTGCTAGAGAGTCATCGAGATTGAGTGGAGCAGATCGTGAGTCAACGTGAATTCACACGGCGCGTCGTGCTGCGTGGGGCGCTGCGCGCGGCCCTGGCGGCAGGCGCGCTCACTCTTGACCGGGCGCTGCCCCTGGCTGCTGCTGCGCCTCGCCAGCTTGGCGTGCAGGTATCGCTCGATTTCACCCCGATTCGCCAGGGACGTGTCGGGTTGGCCCGCGTGCAGGCGGGGGATGATGTAACCGCCGTGCGCGCTATGTTTCAGAACCGCATGATCCAGTTCTACCCGGATGCCGGTGGATTTATCGGCCTGCTGGCGGTCAATTTCGAGGACGACATTGGCACCTATACCATGCAGGTCTGGGCCGAACATGCCGATGGCACGCTCGAAGTTCTCGATTTCCCGGTGGAAGTGACCTATGGCGAGTTTGGCAGCACGCCAGTCAACTTGCCAGCTTCGTTGCAGCCCCTGCTGGCCCCGGAGATCGAAGAAGCGGAAATGGAGCAGTTGTTCAACATCATGAACCGCTTCACGCCCGAACGCTATTGGGAGCCGAACGGTTTTATCATCCCCAACCCCGGCCCACAGATCGGCTATTTTGGGACGTGGCGGCTGTATAACGACACCTACTGGCGGCGACATACCGGCCTGGATATCAGTATGCCGGTGGGGACCGCCGTGAATGTCATTGCGAATGGGCGCGTGATGATGGCGGAAGACCTGCTGATCCGGGGCGGGTATGTGCTGATCGATCATGGCTGGGGAGTCTACAGCGGCTACGCGCACCTTTCTCAGAAGATGGTCGTGCCGGGGCAATGGGTTCGCCAGAGCGATGTGATCGCGCTCAGCGGCATGAATGGGCGCTCGGCAGGCGCGCACCTGCATTGGGAGATGGTCGTCAGCGGGGCATGGACTCAGCCTGAAGACTTCATGCGCCTGTCAATTTTCGAGCGTGAAGATCGCGATGCTGGTTGAGAGCAGCACGGTGGAGTGACTCTGCGAATCGCGCTGCCCGCTCATACTGTAGTGAGGATGCCATGTTACCCTGGGAGACGCTCTCGCGCACGTTGCTTCTGGATCGCCAGCCCTGGCTGCGCGTGAGTGAAGAACATGTGCGGCTGCCGAACGGCGTCGAAATCCGCGATTTTTACCGGATTGACATGCCGGACTGGGTGCAGATCTTCGCGCTGGATGATCGCGGTGTGGTGACGATGATCGAGCATTACAAACATGGCGCGGGGATGGTGTCGCTGGAGCTGCCTGCCGGGTATATTGATCCCGGCGAGACGCCCGAAGTGGCCGCGCGCCGTGAACTGCGCGAAGAGATCGGTCAGGAAGCCCGCGACTGGCGCTGCCTGGGGCAATTTTTTGTCGACGGTAACCGGGGGTGCGGATCCACGCACGTTTTTCTGGCGCGCGGCGCGTACCAGGTGGCTGCACCTTCTCTTGAAGAGTCCGAGATTATCGCGTCGCGTCAGATGACGTTGGCCGACGTGCGTGCCGCGCTGGTGGGCGGGCGCATCCGCAATGTGGGCACGCTAGCCGGAGTCGGGTTAGCGCTGGCCGTACTGGAGGGGGAACCGTGATTCGCGTGCGTTCAGCGCGCCCGGTCGATATTCCGGGTGTGGCAGCCGTGCTGCAAGAGGCGTTTAGCGATAAGATGGCGGTTATCTTCAGCCGTCAGCCCGAAAAGGTTCGCAGGTTGTTAGAGGCGGCCTATACACCGCCGGTTGCGCGTGGTTTCGACGGGGTGTTGATCGCCGAGCGCGATGGGCGCATTGTGGGCACGCTGTTGATCGAGCCGATGCAGTATACTGAACAGGAAACGCGCGCATTCGAAAACCTGGCCATCCGTGAGCTGGGGATGCCGCGCATGTTGTGTACGTCGCTGCTGCTGTGGCTGCTGGGTCACCGGCCAGCCGAGGACGAGGCGTATATCTCGGATGTGGGCGTAGCGCGCGATTGCCAGGGACAGGGCGTTGGATCGCTGTTGATGCGCCATGCCGAGCAGTGGGCACGGGATCACCAGCGCGAGCGGTTGACTCTGTGGGTGGCGGCCAGCAACAGTACGGCGATCCATGTCTATGAACGGGCCGGTTTCTCAATTGTGCGCAGCCGGTCGAGCTGGCCGCTGCGCATGGCGTTTGGCATCCGGCAGTGGCACTTCATGGAGAAAAAACTCGCCGGTGTGCTGCCCGACGGTGAGTAATCGCGCGCCGCAACGTCTGTAATGCTGCGGGGTTGTTTCACTGCGAGGCTCTGTCAACAATTGGGGATGGCATATCCATGCGCGTAGCGATCTTTACGGAGACATTTCTCCCAAAGGTCGATGGCATCGTCACGGTGCTGATTCTGCTGATGGATCATCTGATCCAGCGCGGCATTGAGTTCATGGTGATTGCCCCCAAGATCAGCCAGCATGTAACCGATTATCGCGGCAACCCGGTCATCAGCGTGCCGGGCGTGCGCTTCCCCATGTACCCCGAACTGACGGTCGGGCCGCCCACGCTGCACACTTACCGCGAGATCAAACGCTTCAACCCGGATATTGCCCATTTTATTCATCCGACAGTGGTGGGCACCGGTGGGCTGATGATCGCCAAACATCTCAATGTGCCCACGCTGGCTTCGTTTCATCTCGATCTGGCCCAGATGAGCCGTCATTTTGGGGTCGGCTTTATGGAGCCGATCTTGTGGTGGTATACGCGCCGGAACTTCAACGCGGCAGATTACGCGCTGGCTCCCTCGCGGCTGGTCCAGCAGTCGATGTTGGCGCACGGGGTGAAAAATGTGGGGTTGTGGCGGCGCGGTGTGGATGCCGAAAAGTTTCATCCCCGCCATGCGACCCCCGCCATGCGCAACTATTTGAGCGATGGCCACCCGGAGGATACTATCCTGCTGTATGTGGGCCGTCTTTCTGCCGAGAAGCAGATCGACAAGCTTCGTCATGTGCTCGATGCAGTGCCCGGCACGCGGCTGGCGATAGTAGGTGATGGCCCGGCCCGCGCCGATCTGGAGGCTCACTTCGCCGGGACACGCACCAGGTTTGCCGGCTATCTGCGCGGCCAGGAATTGTGGAGCGCCTTCGCCAGCGGGGATGTGTTTGTCTTCCCGTCTTCGACCGAAACCTTTGGGTTGGTGCTGATCGAGGCAATGGCTTCCGGGCTGCCGGTGGTGACATCACGTGTGGGCGGTGTAGACGACATGGTTCGCCCTGGGGTAAACGGCTATGTCTTCAACGTGGGTGATGTGCGCGGGATGATTGATGGCGTGCGTGCCATTCTTTCGGAGAAAAACAAGCGCAAGGTGATGGGACGCAACGCGCGCACTTTCGCCGAAACCCAGGCGTGGCCGGTCATGATGGACGAATTGATTACGTGCTATGATTCACTCATCGCCGGGCGTATTCCATCGGCGATGGGGACCAACGCGCTCTCGTTGGAGTAGATGAACCGGGATAAACCATTGCGCTAGTCATCAGGCAAAATGCGACGTGTTGGAGAACCTGATGCGTCAGGGGGCTGGCGGGTAGCCTTATGCAGATAGCCATTATCGGTGCAGGCACAATGGGGACCGGCATTGCCCAGGCGGCGGCACTGGGAGCCGACTCGGTCTTGCTGCACGATTCGGACGAAACGATCTTGCGCGTGGCACTGGCGAACATCAGCCGCGGGTTGGATCGCGGCGTGCGGCGGCACCAGCTCGACCGTTCGCGCGTGCGGCGTGCGCGTCGTGTCTTCGCGCTGACAACCGATCTCGCCCGGTGTGCTTCCGCCGACCTGGTGATCGAGGCGATTCCCGATGTGCTGCCGGCCAAGCAGGCCCTGCTCCGCCGGTTAGACAGCGTGCTAGACCCTTCGGCAATTGTCGCCACGACAACCGGTACACTGCCGTTGACTCGGCTGGCTGCCGCCTCGCAGCACCCCCAGCGCGTGATCGGGTTGCATTTTTTCCCGCCGGCCCAGGTGATGCGGCTGGTAGAAGTGGTGCGCACTCCCCAGACGCTGCCCTCATTGCTTGACCGGACGATGGACCTGCTGCGCGCGATGGACAAAACGCCGATCGCGGTGGATGACTCGCCGGGCTGGGTGGTGAACCGGATCGCGCAGGCTTATTTCGGTGAAGCCTTCAGCCTGCTGGATGCGGGTGGGTTGACGATCGAGACCATCGACCGGTTGATGGAAGCGGCAGGTTTTCCGATGGGACCGTTCCGCCTGATGGATTTTGTGGGGGTTGATAAAACTTTCCAGATCACCCAGCAAATTTACCACGATACATTCGCGGCTGCGCCTTACCGCCCGCACGCGCGCCAGCACCGCCTGGTCGAAGCGGGACGCCTGGGACGCAACAGCCCGCAGGGTGGGTTTTATCCACCGGGGCGGGCTGTGCAAAAGGAGTCTTGAGCGGTGTCTCTGCGCGTGCTGATCGTTGGGGAAGTTCCTTTTGTGGATACGCTGGCCGGGTTGTGCCGTGCCAAGAACCACAAGGTGGATTTGTTCCTGGCCAGCGAACTGGAAGACCAGGAAACACTCGACCGTATGGTACGCGCGGCCACTCGCTGCCAGATTGCCATCGAAAGCCTGAACGAGTCACAGTCGGCCAAGCTGTGGCTGGTTGAAGGTATTGAAGTCAACATGCCGCCCGGCGCTCCTTTTCTGGTCAGCGCGCTCTCGGCCAGCGCCACCGAGATCGCCAGCTGGACCGCACACCCGGAGCGCGTGGTCGGCTATGGCCTGCTGCCGCCAATTGCTGTGACCGGCATGGTAGAGTTTGCCCCCGCGCTGCAAACCACCTTTGAAAGCGCCCAGAGTGCGCGGCATTTCTGGGAAGACCTGGGGTTTGAGGTGGTGCGCGTGCCCGATCTGGCGGGATTGGTGCGCCCGCGGATCGTGTGCAGCCTGATCAATCTCGCCGTGCACACGCTGGCGGCGACGGGGCTGACCGTTGAAGCCGTTGACCTGGCTATGACACACGGTTTGAATCATCCGCGTGGCCCGCTGGCCTGGGCGGATGAGATCGGCCTGGACGTGGTGGTGGGCACGCTGGAAGGGCTGCACCGCACGTGGGGCGATCCCCGGTATCTGCCCGCGCCGCTGCTGCGGCAGAAGGTCTTCGCCGGTCATCTCGGAAAAAAAGCCGGGCGTGGGTTCTATGCTTACAGCACACCGGCCCCCGCTGCGCGCTGAGGCGATATGCCGTGATGAGCGTCGTAGGGTACAATGGAGGGCACTGAGGTAACTGAGTGTCCTGCTAGACTATCCTGGCGAGTGTCGGTATGTCCACTGAACAATTGAGCGCATGGGCCGGGCATTTGTTGATCGTAGGCGGACGGCCTGTTCGCATTCCGCCGCCGGGCGCGCTGGCCGAGACGGCCCCCAAACGTGCGCCGCGTGCCCGCGAGCATGACAGCTTCATTGCCCTGATCACCCCAGCGCCGGGCACCCATGCCCCCTCTGATGTCTTTCAATCGCTGGCTCAGTTAGCGTCGGATACCTATTTTGGCAGCGGCGGCGGTGTCACCGGCGGCCTGCGCGAGGCCCTGGTGGCAGTCAGCGACCGGGTGCAGGAACTTTCGGCAGAACGTGAACAACCTCTGCTGGTCGAAGGGGCGGCGCTGGTGCTGCGCGGTGGGGAGATTTACGCGGCGCGCTGTGGCCAGATGTTTGCTGCCTGGTGGAACCGCTCGACTCTCACCTTTTTGCCTGCCGATCGCACCGATCCTCTGAGTGCCAATCTTCCCCCGTTGGGCAGCAGTGCCGATCCCGATATTCAACTGGCACGTTATACCGTTGCGCCGGGCGATGTGCTTCTGTTGGCCGACCACAGCCTGCGCGAAGTCAGCGATGATGTGCTGCAAAGCGTGCTGGCGCTGCCCGATCTGCACGGCATGTTGGAACGCTTGAAGACGCTCGGAATCAAGGAACTGTCTGCCAGTGTGATCCAGGTGGTGGCGCGAGCAGATGGGGCGTCGTCGACATTCGCGCTGGCTCCCAGCCCGCGCGATCCACGCGAGGCGCGCGCAGACGTGCCCGGCCCGGTGCGTATGTCTACGCGCCCATCATCCCGCCCTGCCTCACACAGCGCGCGCCCGGCGATGCCGCGCATCCCGCTGAGTGCGCCCGAAATGCCCGATACCGCCGAGGCACAGCCTTCTCCCGCCCCGGAATCCGTCGCCCGGCCCGTGCCGCCTCCGCCGTTCGTGCCGGATACCCTGCCCGAAGTTGACGATTCGCGACCTGCACCTGCTGCCGCGCCGATTGAGGTGCCGACTCACGCGGTGATGCCGCCCATCACAGGCGCACCCGCAGCCGGACCGGCAATGGGTGATCTTTTGCCGGAAGACCGCCCCGATCTGGAACCTGCCAGGCCGCGCCGGGGATCGCGTCTGCACGGCCTGCTGCAAACCATCACCCCGGCGGATGAGCCGGAGGAAATCGCGGCTCCGGCGCGTTCCGCGGGGATGGCCCAGGTGCGGGCCTTTCACCAGGCGATGCTGCGGCTTCAGCGCGGCGTTCTTGGTGGGCTGCTTGCGATGGTCAACGGTATTGCGCGATTGTTTGGGCAGGTTGTGCCTGCGCCGGATGAAAGCGGCAAGCAGGGCATCCCGACCAATGTTGCGGTGGGCATGGCGATCTTTATCCCGGTCGTGATCGTGGTTGTCGTGGTTGGGCTGGCGCTCTCGCGGCAGGGCGAAAGCGAATTCGAGAACTACCGTGCGCGCGCAAAGGAAGCTCACGCGACGGCACTGGCACTTTCGGGCGGGAGCTGCGAAAACAAAGCACTGCGCGACAAATGGGTTGAAGTCCACCAGTTAGCGCGGCAAGCTGAGCGACTGCGCCCGAATGACCTCGAAATTCTCAGCATCCGGGCCGATGCCCAGAACTATCTGGACTGCTTCGACGATGTGGAGCGGCGGAACATCTCGCTGATGCGCGAATTTCCCCGTAATGCTGTGCTGGCCGGCCCGATTCTGAGTCCGAGCGGTGTCGATCTGTATACGCTGGACAAGGCCAACAGCCTGATCTATCACGACACGCTTTCGCCGGAGGGAGACAAAATCACCACGCGCGAGAATGTGCCGGTGATCTTCAAGGGGCAGGCTGTGGGTCCGTTTGTGGTGGGAGATATCTTCGACATCGAATGGATGGCGAGCGGCGGCACACGCCACGACAATGTGCTGATCGCGCTGGATCGCAGCGGGGTGTTGGTGGCCTATTCGCTGACGTTTTTCCACAGTGCGCAGCAGTTGGTCACCGAAGAGCGGTGGGTGAACCCGGTGGCGATTGCTACCTTTGGGCAGAACCTCTATGTGCTGGATACCGGCGCGGACCAAATCTGGCGCTATACACCGCCGCCAGGCGAGCGCCAGTACAGCCGCGCGCCTGAAGAATACTTCAACGGCGATGTCCAGCCCGATCTGGCCGAAGCGGTTGATTTTGGCATCGACCGGAACGGCGCGGTCCACATCCTGTTCCGCGATGGATCGGTGCGGAAGTTCCGCTCCAATACACAGGGTATTGTCGAAGAGCAGCCGTTCAGCTACCAGCGCCAGCCCACGGGCGCGCTGACTAATGGCGTTGTGCTGTTCGTAGATAATGATCAGGCGTCGAGCAGCCTGTACATCGTGGATGATGTACACGACACGATCTACGAGACGTCGTGGGCAGGGCGTTACAATACCGGCTACCGACCGCGCAATATGCCCGATGTGTTCCAGGCGATCACCGGTTTCTACGCCGATTCGGTGGTGCGCAACAACATGTATGTGCTGTCGGGCAACAAGCTCTATCACTTCTACCGTCACGAGCCGTAGTGCAGCCGTTCGTCAGCCTGTCAGCGCCCGAACGGTGGATTAGGCCAGCGATCCGGGCCTGTTTTTGCGTTATAATGCCTCAAGCCGGAACCGGGTCCAGGCCCCGGTAGAATGCCCCGGTGAGAGAGGTGACAAGATGCGTCGAATCCCGACCTGGTTTGTGATGGTATGGGTTGTTGTGGTGAGTATAACAGCCGTGGGTGGGGGCGCGCTGGCCTATACCTTTGTGCGCGACCGCGCCGCCGAGCTTCACGAAGTGCTGGAACTGCCCGATCCGCCCCAGTTGGGGCGTCCTTCGCAAGATAACCCCAGCGGTCCTGTCGCTACAGCGACGCAGGCAGCAGCCGACGTGACACCCGTCGCGACATCGACCCCTGGCACGACCGCACAGCTCGTTGCTCCGCCGGAAACCCCGCCCACTGCTGACCCAAACGCCACGCCGGATGCCGCTGAGGTCGGCACAGCCGGGGCCGACTCCACCCCGGATGCAGCCGCGTTTGTTCCTGCGCCGCTTCAAAATCCCCGGCGGGTGAACGTGCTGCTGTTGGGAATCGATCAGCGGGCGGGCGAAACAGGGCCATCACCGACTGATACCATCATGCTGCTGTCTTTGGACCCGGTGGGCAAGACAGGCGCGCTGCTGTCGATCCCGCGCGATCTGTGGGTCGAGATGCCCGGTTTGGGTATCTCCGAGCGGATCAATGCCGCCAATATCCAGGGCGAGGCGATCAACTATCCGGGTGGCGGTGGACCGGCTTACGCGGCGGCGGCTGTCGAGAAGCTGCTGGGTATCGGCAAAATCGACTACTATGTGCTGATCAACTTCGAGGTGTTCTACACGGTGATCGATGCGATCGGGCCGATCCAGGTCTGCCCGCCCGAAGAAATCCGCGACGATGCCTATCCCGATGGCAGTTATGGCACCATTTCCATTTATTTCCCGGCGGGCTGCCAGGAACTGGATTCGGAGAAGCTGCTGCAATATGCCCGCACGCGCCACGCCGACAGCGATATCGGGCGTTCTGCTCGCCAACAAGAGGTGATTCTTGCCGTGCGACAGAAGGTGCTGAGCACGGGCGGTATCATGGCCCTTCTGCCACAAGCCACCGCCATCTGGCAGTCGATGCACGCCAACATTCGTACCAATATGAGCTTTGAGGACATGGTGAGCCTGGCGCTGGCGGCGGAGAAGGTCCCGTCGGAAAATATCCGCCAGGCCCAGATTTCGTTTGAAGAAGTCTTCATCGGCAAAGATGCCAACGGCAGCGACATCCTGGTGCCGATCAGCAGCGACATTCAGCTTCTGCTGAGTGACCTGTTCCGCGCGCCGGGCACACCTTCGCGCAGTGAGCAGGCGTCGGGATCGTAGCGGCAGGGCACGGTGCACACAAAGGGGGCGCGGATGGCGGACACGTGGTGGAACCTCGATCTGGCGACTATGCCAGGCTTCGACATGGCGATGAAGCGAGTCTATGCCTGGTATGATCGCGCCGTGCTGGACCGGCCCCCGGTGCGCTTTATGGCGCACAATGCGTTCGTTGAGGCCGCTCAGGCCGCTTACCCTTCTGCCAATGTGCGCGACCGTTGGTTCGATGCCGAATTCCAGGTCGATACCTTTGTGCGCTCGATAGAGGGTAAAACTTTCCTGGGCGAGACTTTCCCGGTATTTTGGCCAAACCTGGGACCCGAGGTCTATGCCGGACTCTATGGGGCGGAACTGGAATATGGCGAGGTTACCTCGTGGTCGAAGCCGCTGGTGCACGACTGGTCGGATATGGCGCGGCTGCGGCTGGATATGGACGGAGTCTACGCGCGCAAGCTGGATGAACTCACCCGGTGTGCTTTGGACAAGTGCGAGGGTCAGTTCATGGTGGGCTACACCGATCTTCACCCCGGCATCGATTGTGTGGCTGCCTGGCGCGATCCCCAACAGTTGTGCTTCGACATGATCGAGAACCCCGACAAAGTGCAGGCACTTGCCGAGATCGCCATTGCCGACTTCGAGACCATTTACAACCACTACGACGCGATGCTCAAGGCACACGGTCAACTTTCGGTGAGCTGGATGGGCATCCCCTCGTTTGGACGAATGCATATCCCCAGCTGCGATTTCTCGTCACTGATTTCGCCTCGCCTCTTCGAGCAGTTCTGCCTGCCGATTCTGCGGCGCGAAGTGCGCACCATGACCCACAACGTGTTTCACGTCGATGGGCGCGGAGTCGCGCGACACCTGGACGCGATCCTCAGCGTGCCGGAGGTACACGCGATCCAGTGGGTGCAGGGTGTTGGCGATGACTATCCGATCATGCAGTGGGTGCCGTTGATCAAGCGCATTCAGGCGCGCGTGCCGGTCGTGATTGACCTCAGCCTGGCCGATCTTGAGGACTTCATGGAGGCGGTTGAGCCGGAAGGCATTTTCCTTTGGGTGGCAGTTGACGACCCGGAAGAGCAGCAGGCCGTGCTGCGGCGCGTTGAGCGATGGGGGAAATAAGGGGGCAGTATGAAGCACCGCGAGAGAGTCCTGGTGGCGCTGAGTCACGAACGACCGGATCGCTGCCCGATGCAAATCAGCTTTACCCCCGAATTTGCCGATCGTCTGCGCGCCGATCTGGCGATGGCGGGCCGGGCGGCACACAATCCACACGGCGGCGGCAATACCTATGTGCTGGAACGTACACTCGATCAAGATATGCTGCTTACCTCAGTGGGCTGGGCCAATTCATATTACCAGGCGGAACGCGATTATGTGGACGAATGGGGCATCGGCTGGAAATCGCACGATTACACCACGCCCTACGGCACCGGGCGCTATACCGAAATTGTAGGGCATCCACTGGCCGATGATGCGGCCATTGCCTCTTACCGCCCGCCGGACCCACACCGCCCGGAACTATATACCGAAGCGGAACGGGTCATCCGTGACTACCGCGACGAATACTGGATCGTCGGCGTGACGGTGACCACGATTTTTGAGACGGCGTGGGCGCTGCGCGGGTTGGAGCAGATGCTGATCGACCTGGTGAACGACCCTGACCTGGTGAATACGCTGCTGGATATTCCCTACCGCTATCACCTGGCGGCGGCGGTGCGCCTGGCCGAGATGGGCGTGGATATGATCTGGACCGGGGATGACATCGGGGCGCAGCAGGCGATGCTGATCTCGCCCCGGCACTGGCGAACCTACCTCAAGCCACGCATGGCTGAGTTCATTGCGACCGTCAAAGCCGTCAATCCTCAGGTGAAAGTAGCTTATCATTCGGATGGCAACATTCTGCCCGTGATCCCTGACCTGATCGAGATCGGCGTCGATGTGCTCAACCCCATTCAGCCTGCCAGCATGGACCCGGCAGAGATTGGCCGCAAGTTTGGCGACCGGCTGTGCTTTTGGGGCACGATCGACGAGCAGCATACGCTGCCCTATGGCACACCCGCCAGCGTCCGCGCGGAGGTTCTGGAACGGCTGCGAACGATTGGCAGGCAGGGCGGCCTGATTCTCGGTCCAACTCACCATGTCCAGTTGGATACGCCAATGGAGAATTTTTGGGCGCTGGTGAACACCATTCGCGAGACGGACTATCGCACCGTGACTGCATGATGGCGCGGTGCTGCGCCGCAAAATGACAACGGGGTGAACTCTTGCATCGGAGTCCACCCCGTTGATTTT
>DAOUFU010000244.1:0-7311 GCA_034429275.1 Anaerolineae bacterium
CCCCCACAGTCTCATGCCCCGAAAATGGAATACGCCCTCGCTCACTCTACCTGCACGTTTTCCTCGCCGAGAGTCCGAATCAGCCAGTCGAGCAGGTCGTCGTTGATGCAGATCGGGTGATTGGGGAACGCCATCACTGCCGGGCGCTGGCCGCTGTCGGGATCGAGCGGCGGGATCACAAAGCGGAAGCGGTCCTGGCCGGGATACTGGATGATGACCCCGTGAATGCGCTGCAGCCGCCGCCGGTCTTTGGCGGAATCGCCGGTGCGGTGAATGGTCAGCGTCAGCAGGCGGCTGGCCGCGGGCGATTGGGCCGCTCCGGGTTCGCGGCGTGCGATGCGCGGCCTGTGTCCCGTGATTGGGCGGTCATCGGGTGCAGCGGACTCGCCGGGGGACAGAGTCGCGCTGGTGCGCGGGCGATTGGCCGGTGCGGGCGGCGGCATCAGCCGACCGGATGCGGACACGCCCGGCGCGAGTTCCGGCTCGCTGCTGCGCCCGGCAGTCGGATGGCTCTCCACCGCGTGGATCGGCGTGTGCCGCTCCATATCGTCATCCAGCCAGCCGGGCGGCTCGGCGGGCGGAGGGCCAAACTCCGGCTCATCGGGCAGGGCAGGGATCGGCGGCGGCTCGATGGGCGGCGCATCGGCGGCGATGCTGGCCCCGCCGCTGGCCGGGATCATGGCTTCACCGGGCAGATCACCCTCATCCTCCAGGGGGGCGGAGATCGTCTCGCCGATTTCTTCGTCGTAGAGTTCGTCGTCGTCATCTTCTTCGGATTCGGCGGCGAAGGCATCGGCGGCGTACCCGCCGTTGGTGTACGCCTTGGCGGCGAACGTGGCAGGACCGGCAGTGCCCGGCGCGCGCAAGGGTGCAGAGTCCGGCTGGTCGGTTTCGTCCAGCCATGAGAAGCGCTGGTTACGCAGCGCACCGGGCGGCGCATCGGCGGCGAGCGCCAGTTCCAGGTTGGTGGTGACCTCTTCGACGATGATCTGCATGTCGCCCCGGCTGGCGTCGGCCTTGCCGTTGATGCGCACAATAGCATCCACGCTGACGAGCGCTTTGTAGTCTTCCCAGGTACGGGGGAACATCACTGCGCTGATCGAGCCGGTGATGTCTTCGACGGTGAGCACGGCCATCGTATCGCCGCGCTTGGTGATGATGGTGCGCATGTCGGCGATCAGCCCGACGATGGAGACCGGTCGGTCCTGGATGGTATCGCCCGCTTCGATCAGGTCGGCGCTGGTGCTGATGGAGGCGGCAGCGGCGATCTGACTGGCCAGCTCACGCAGGGGATGATCGGTCACATAGAGGCCGACCAGTTCCTTTTCCCAGTTGAGCATCTCGCGCTTGGGCACCGGCTCGACCATGTGGGCGGTGTGGCGGATGATCTCGCCAACGCCCAGCCCGGCGCTGCCCATATCGCCGAACAGGCTCATCTGGCCGATCTCTTTAGCTTTGTGATGATCGGCGGAGAACTTGAGCATGGCGTCGAGATTGGCCAGCAGCACGTGGCGCGGACCGAATTCGTCAAGCGCGCCCACACGAATCAGCGATTCAAGCGCGCGCTTCTGCACCAGGCGCAGGTCCACTCGCTGGCAGAAGTCGTCGATGTCGCGGAAGGGGCCGCCCGCCTCGCGCCGTTCGAGGATGTGCTCGACCGGCCCGACGCCCACATTTTTCACAGCGGCCAGGCCAAAGCGGATGGCGCGCGAGCCGTCCGGCTGTGGCTCGATGGTGAAATCGAGCGCGCTGGTGTTGATGTTGGGGGCCAGCACGGCGATCCCCATGCGGTTGCAGTCGGCGGCGAACAGGCTCACTTTGGCCGATTCGTCGCGGTGAACGCTCATCAGGGCGGCCATGTATTCGTGCGGGTAGTGGCACTTGAGGAACGCCGTCTGGCAGGTCAGCACGGCGTAGTCGGCGGCATGGCTCTTGTTGAAGCCGTAATTGGCGAAAAACGCGATGTCATCGAAGATGGCAGCGGCAGTCTCGGCATCTACGCCGCGCTCTGGGCCGCGCTCCATGAAAATCTGCTTGTGCTTGAGCAGGTCCTTCTCTTTTTTCTTGGAGACGGCGCGCCGCATCAGGTCCGCTTCGCCCAGTTCATAGCCGAACAGTTGCCCGGCGATCTGCATGATTTGCTCTTGATAGACGCAGATTCCATACGTCTCTTTGAGGATCGGCTCCAGCAGGGGGTGCCGGTAAACGACTTCTTCTTCGCCGTGCATGCGCCGGTTGAACTGGGGGATAAAGTCCATCGGGCCGGGGCGATAGAGCGAGATGCCCGCGACGATGTGCTCAAAGCGGGTGGGGCGCATGTCGGTCAGCATACGGCGCATGCCCTGCGATTCGAGCTGGAACACGCCGATGGTTTCGCCGCGCCCCAGCATGGCGAACATCTCGTCGATCTTGCGCGTGGTTTCCGGGTCGTCAGGATCGGGCTGGTAGGGGATGTTCGAGAGATCGTACTGCACGCCGTGATAGCGCTCGATCAGCTCGCAGGCTTCGCGCATGATGGTCAGGGTCGAGAGGCCGAGGAAGTCCACCTTCAGCAGGCCGATGGACTCGCACGTTTCCATCGGGAACTGGGTGACCATCTTGACCGGCGCATCTTCCGCCGAGCCTTTGGTGGGCCGGTGCAGCGGGATGTATTCGACAAGCGGGCGGTCGGCCACGATCACCCCGGCGGCGTGCGTGCTGGCGTGGCGAGTCAGCCCTTCCAACTGGCGCGCAGCGTCGATCAACTTCTGGGCGAGCGGATCGGTCTTGTACGCCTGTTTGAGTTCGGGCAGCGCTTTTTCGGGGTCATCGCCGAGCGCGTCCTTGAACTTGATCGGCTTGCCGCCGCTCGGAATCATGCGGGCGATGCGGTCCACTTCGGTGAGCGGCATGCTCAGCGCGCGGCCCACGTCGCGGATGGCGGCCTTGCTGCCCAGAGTCCCAAAGGTGATGATGGCGGCGACCTTGTCCTCGCCATATTTGCGCGCGCAGTATTCGATCATCTCGGCGCGGCGGTCTTCCGGGTAGTCCAGGTCGATATCGGGCATCGAGACGCGGCCCGGATTGAGGAAGCGCTCGAAGATGAGGCTGTTGGTTAGCGGGTCGATGTTGGTGATGCCCAGGCAGTAAGCGGCCACGCTGCCCGCGCCGGAGCCGCGCACGTTCCACCAGATATCGGCGTGCCGCGCGAACTCGCACAGGTCCCACACGATCAGGAAGTAGGTGTCGAAGCCCATCGAGTGAATGATGTTCAGCTCGTGGTTGAGACGGTTGACCACTTCCGGGTCTCCGGCGCGCTCGCCATAGCGCCACCGCAAGCCGCGCTCGCACAGGCTGCGCAGGTACGACTCGGTGGTATAGCCTTCGGGCACGGGGAAGATCGGCAGGTGGTAGCCCTTCGAGTCGAGATCGACCTGGCAGCGCTCGGCGA
The DNA here is from genome assembly GCA_034429275.1 of Anaerolineae bacterium. Lineage (GTDB taxonomy): Bacteria > Chloroflexota > Anaerolineae > Aggregatilineales > Aggregatilineaceae > DAOUFU01. The sequence goes on from DAOUFU010000244.1 coordinate 3,431, forward strand.
TGGCTAGCGAGTTGTGCAGGGCCTCCGGCGCGGCCTCGCCGAACAACGCCCACATCTCGTCACCGCTGCGCAGGTGGAAGGTGTCGCTGGTGAAGCGCAGCCGGTTCGGCTCATTTTTCAGGCTGCTGGTCTGGATGCACAGCAGGGTATCGTGTGCGTCGTAGTCGGTATCGAGCACGTAATGCACATCGTTGGTCGCCAGCAGCGGCACCTGGGCATAGCCCTGGTGAGTGAGCAGCCAGTGATTGAAGGCGTGCAGCTCTTCGATCTTGTGGTGCTGAAGCTCGAAGAAGAAGTTCTCCGCGCCGAACACATCCTGGTACCAGCCGACCGTCTCCAGCGCTTCCTGCTCGCGGCCCTGCTCGACCAGGCGCGGAATCTCCGCGGCCAGGCAGCCGGAAGTGGCGATCAGGCCCTCGGCGTGGGCGGCCAGGAAGTCGTGATCGATGCGTGGGCGGTAATAATAGCCGTGAAGCTGGGCTTCGGAGGCGATGCGCAGCAGGTTCTGGTAACCGGTCTGGTTGCGAGCCAGCAGCAGCAGGTGATAGGGCTTGCTGTCGTACTGAGCATCGCGGTCGAAGCGGGTACGTCCGCGCGGGGTCAGGTAAGCTTCCACGCCGATGACGGGGTGGATCCCGGCGGCTTTGCAGGCGCGGTAGAAGTCGATCACGCCGAACATCGTGCCGTGATCGGTGATGGCCAGCGCGGGCATCTCCAACTCGGCGGCGCGCTTCACCAGCCGGTCGATCTGGCTGAGGCCATCGAGCAGGCTGAACTCGGTGTGGACGTGCAGGTGAACAAACGGGTTGTGGTCGGACATGGCGTCTCGGGTGGAACGATAGGCGACTGGGAACCGGCCAAAGTCTGGGCGGATTATAACACGGGCGCGGGGTGAGGAACCTTAAAATTCAGCGCGCGGGTGAGGCGCTACACCCGCGCGCTGAGGGGAAACTAATAACACGGCTGGGCCAGCCGCGCGACGATCTCCGCCTCGCCGGGCATGACGACCATCCGCAGCGGGCGCAGGTCTGCGCCCAGAAGACCCCAGCGGGTGGGGGTGGTGGTATTTGCCACGCGCAGACAGCCTTCAAAGCCCACGATGCTGCCATCGGTATGGTAACCCAGCAGGACCACCGGCAAGGCGGCGGCTTCGGCGGTGAAGTGGGGATTCCACTGGGTGATGCCGGAGAACATCACGACCTCGCTGGTATCGGCGAAACCGGCGGCGAACTGGGCATAGGTCTGCTGCGGCGCAGCCCACAGGCTGTAGGCGCGTGCGAAGTTCTGCGCGTTGATGGCGGCGTAGTAGTCGGAGAGCATGGCCTGCGGCGTAGTGTAACTACCGGCAGCATCACGGCGCTGCAAGCAGTCGAACGTGAGTGCATCGGCCAGAGTGGTGCCGGTGGGCAGCGCGGCGATCCGCCAGGTGCGCGCCCCGGCGATCAACCACGAACGAATACCGCTCTCTGCCGGGTTATAGGTCATGGTGTAGCAGCCCTGGTAGATTTCCTGCGTGCCATCGAAGTGAGTGCCCACCAGGAAGGCGGGCAGATAGCCGGTGGTCGAGCCGGGATAGCCCGTTTGCAGCCCGCCAAAAAACGCCTGGGCCGAAGCAGTGGTGGCATAGCCCGCCACGAAATTCGCGTAGGTTTGCATCGGGCGAATCCACAGGCTGTAGGCGGTGGCATAGTCGCGGGCGTTGATGGCCGCGTAGTAGGCAGTCATCACCTGGCGCGGACCGAGTGCGCCGCCTGCCGAAACGCGTCCGACGGCTCCGAAGGCACTCAGCCCGGCGATCAGCGCCAGCAGCGTGAGGGTGAACAAAAAACGGTAAGCGGTGCGATGGTGTGACATGATCTGCTCCCAGATGCTAGTGACCCCCAAAACAAAGAGCGCGAGGTTTCCGCTCTCACGCTCCATTATACGCCTTGCTGCCCTGCGCCAACCTGCCGCACGGCTGACGAATGCTCAATGACTAGAGTGTGTATGCAAACCCTCATCCCCCGGCCCCTTCTCCCCCAGGGAGAAGGGGAACCGCAGCCCTGACGTTCGTTATCTTGGGGATGTGGCAGGCATTGTACTACTTTGCATACACGCCCTAGCCCGCGCGCTCGATCAGGCCGGGATCGTCGTTGGTGGGCCGGTTGACGCGCGGCGAGACCGGGTAGGCGGTCATCAGGCGGGCATCGAAGGGGCGAATCAGCGGCAGCAGAATTTCGGGATCGACGGCGGCGGGATCGAGCCAGGCGGCATACTGCTCGCGCGGCAGGATGACCGGCATCCGGTTGTGGATGGCTTCCATCAGCGTGTTGGGGGTGGTGGTGAGGATGGTGCAGGTGGTCAGGACCTCGCCGGTCTCCGGATCAGTCCAGCGCGACCACAGCCCGGCCATGCCGAACGGTGCGCGGCTCTTGAGCGTGATGTACATCGGCTGCTTGGTGCCGCCCGCCTGGGGCTGCCATTCATAAAAACCATCGGCTACGATCAGGCAGCGCCGACGCTTGAAGGCATCGCGGAAGCTGGGCTTTTCGTGGACCGTCTCGCCGCGCGCGTTGATCATTTTGGCCTGCCCGGTCCGGTCTTTGGCCCAGTGCGGGATCAGTCCCCACAGCATGACTTCCAGGCGGTTGTGGCCTGCCGGGTCACGAATGACGGTTGCGACGGGCTGCGTGGGCGCGATATTATAGCGGGGCACGAGGGTAGGTGGCTCTGCCGCCGGGCCTGCCGGGCCGAGATCAAAGGTCTCGACCAGGTGGGCGTAGTTGACATCGGTAAGGGTGAATCGTCCGCACATGTGTTCTATTATATCCGATCTGCCAGGCGATGGCAATATGGCGAATCGCCAGGGGGCATTCCAAATTGGGGACGAAATTGCGAGGACTTCGCCCCCGTCGTGCATTTTGATAAGGTGAGCGGATAGGGGTAGGCGAACGGCTGGCCTCACCCCCGACCTGCGCGCCTCATGGGAGGCGCCTGGTCTGCCCCCTCTCCGAAAATTTTCGGAGAGGGGGCGGAGCGGCCCGATTTTGGCCGCGCGGGGGTGAGGCCGGGCAACCCCCACAGTCTCATGCCCCGAAAATGGAATGCACCCAATCGCCAGGGGGCGAGCAAAACCTGACGGCGCGTTTTCGAGCGAGAGTCTGGCCTCATCCCCATATCCGATCAAATTGGCAACGTGCATCAGGGTCAGGCATCACCTGACTGATCGCTCTCTGTAGACCTTAGCACAAAGGATGGCCCATGTTCACAATCGGTGAGGTAGAAATTCACCGCGTCAGCGATGGCAGCCTGTGGAGTGACCGGGGCGGCGTGTTTGGGTTGGTCCCCAGGCCGATGTGGGTCGATCGCTACACGCCCGATGAGCAGGACCGTCTGCCGATGGAGCTGACCTGCCTGCTGGTGCGTGCGGCAGGAAAAACGATTGTGGTGGATACCGGTTTTGGTCCCCGGTTGGCGCAAAAGGACCGGAACGCGCGCCCGCATGGCGGGCTGCTCGATGGGCTGGCGCGGCTGGGAATCGCGCCGGGCGATGTGGACCTGGTGATCAATACGCACCTGCACGCGGATCACTGCTCTGGCAACATGACGGTCGATGCTTCCGGCGCGAGCGTGCCGACCTTCCCCAACGCCGAATACGTCGTGCAGCGCCGCGAGTTCGACGACGCCATGCACCCCAACGAGCGCACGCGCGGCACCTACTTCGCGGACAACTACGCCCCGCTGCACGAGCGCGGACAGCTTCGCCTGCTGGACGGCGACACGACGCTGCTCCCCGGCGTGCGGACGGTCGTCACGCCCGGCCACACGCCCGGCCACCAGTCGGTACTCTTCGAAAGCGGCGGCGAGTCTGCGCTGTTTGTCGCGGATTTGGCGAGTTATGC
>DAOUFU010000245.1:0-5318 GCA_034429275.1 Anaerolineae bacterium
CGCATGGTGACGGCGGCAGCGATCAGCGCGCTGGTGCTGCTGGCGCTGCTGGTGATGGTCACCTGGCGAGGGCTGCGCTATGTGGCGCGGCACCCGGAACTGCTGACTCAGACTGTGGCCACGCCGCGCACCTACCTGCTATGCCAGGAAACTTTCCGCGAGATTGTGGCGCGCTACCACACGCTCAAAGACCAGGCGCTGGACCGGGTGATCCTGGCGTGGCAAGCGCCCAACGGGCTGTATTACCTGCTGACCTCGTACGGGGTCGAGGAACGGCGCAGCGCGGATGACTATCGCGGCGCGTACCGGCTGCGGTGGGATGAGATCGGCGGGGTGGGGCTGCGGATGCAGCCGGAGCACTGGGCAGTGGAATCGGGGCGGGTGCGGACCGCGGACTCCGGACTGTATGCCGGGTATGGCTTCCGGATACTGGTGGTTCCTGCCAGCGGCAGGACGATGGAGATCGGGATCGCCACCGACGAGCGCGCCGACGCGGTGGAGTTCGCCGCGCACATGGTAGCAGTGGCCGAGCAGAAGGGAAAAAAGGTCAATGCGCTGGGCTTCGACCGCGCTCCGGTCTTTCGGCGGCGAAGCAGCAGACGGCGATAAGCTGCCGGGCAGCGAGATGGGCGTGAACAGGATAAGAAGCGTATTAGAGTTTGGCGGATGACAGGGTAGACGGTGAGACGGGCATTGCTCTCGCCCCGGCAGGCCGTTATAATCCATAGGGGATGAAACGAGCCGCAACCGCAGGGCGTCTGTGACCGACGCCCTGTTTGCTTACCGCACCGGGCGGCAGGCAGTAATGACAGGCTTGGTAGAGGGTGAAAACAGAATGAGCGACTTCTTGCTAGGGCTGGCCTCGTTTGCGTTGGTCCTGGTCCCACTGGTGATCATTCACGAGTTGGGCCACTTCATCGGGGCGAAGCTGGTCGGGATCACAGTGCTGGAGTTCGGGCTGGGCTTTCCACCGCGCGCGGCGACATTGTTCACGCGCGGCGACACGATGTATACACTGAACTGGTTGCCCATCGGCGGCTTTGTGCGGCCCTACGGCGAAGGTTTTGTCAGCCAAAAATCGCAGGATGAACTGGAAGGCGACCGAAAAGAGATCGAAGAGCGGGGGATCAAGAACGCGAAGAGTGTGTTCCAGGCCGGGCCGTGGGAGCGGATGCTGTTCCTGATCGGCGGGCCGGGCATCAACTTCGTGGCGGCGCTGGTCCTTTTCATTGTGGTAGCGCTGGTCGGCCAGCCTTTCTATCGCGCGAATGTGACGGTCTACGACATCCAGCCGGGATCGGCGGCGGCCCAGGCCGGGCTGCGCGAAGGCGATGTGATCGTCGCGCTGAACGGCGAGAAGTTGGACCAGGCGGCGGACTTCAACGAGCGCATTGCGGAGAACGCGGGCAAGGTGGTCACGCTGGACGTGAAACGTGACGAGGACGTGTTCACGGTCTCGTTCCTGGCGGATTTGGAAGCGAATTCGGACGTGCGGCGAGTGTATATCACCAGCGTTGAGGAGGATATGCCCGCCTATGCTGCCGGGTTCCTGCCGGAAGACCTGGTAGTCGCAGTTGATGGCACGGAAATTTCCAGCCTCGACGAACTGGTCAATTATACCCAGAGCCACGAAGGGCAGGAGATCGTGGTGACGGTACTGCGCGGCACGGAGCGGCTCGATCTGCCGGTGACGCCGCGTGAAGACGGGGAAGGCCGCGTGCGGATCGGGATCGGGATCACCGATGTCGAACCGGCGGCGATCGGGCTGGTGGCGGTCAACCGCGATGAGGAGCAGTATACACGCGCACTGCCGCCCGGCGAGGCCATCAGGACCGGGGTGGACGAGTTCATCGACCTGCACCGGACGATGGTGGGCTTTGTGGGCGACCTGATCAACGGCGATATCTCGCCGGAGGCCGCGCGCCCGGTCAGCCCGGTGGGGATCGGTCAACTGGGCGGGCCAGTGCTTGAGCAGAGCATCGACAAAGGCGCGATGTACCCGATCGTGTTGTTTGCGGCGCTGATCAGCGTGGCGCTGGGCATCACCAACCTGCTGCCGATTCCGGGGCTGGACGGTGGGCGAATCCTGTTTGTGATCATCGAACTGGTGCGCGGCAAGCCGATGGAGCCTGAGCGCGAAGGGTTGATTCACTTCATCGGGCTGCTGCTGCTGTTGGGGCTGATCGCGGTTACCCTGGTGAACGACATCGTCAACCCGATCGATGTGAGCAACCTGCGCTAGGCGCGCAATTTGAGACAAGACGAGCACGGGGGAATTATGCGTAGACACGAGCGGCACCAACCGACATTTGAGCAGGCGTTGGCAGCGCTGCGCGACCCCTCGATGCCGGGAGCAATCACGGCGTTGAACGGGCTTTCGGGGCTGGACAGGCGGCAGATCGCGACACTGCGGGACGTGTGGGCCGAGGTGGAACTGGAGGAGCGGCTGCGTGTCATCCGGCTGCTGGCCGAAGTCAGCGAGACAGAGTATGAGCTGGACTTTGGCGCAGTGATCGCGATGGCGCTGGATGACCCGGATGCCGGAGTGCGCGCCCTGGCCGCCGAAGGGATTCTTGCTGATGCAGACGAGCCTGTGATTCGCCAACTGAACCGGATGGCCGAATCCGACCCGGCGGTCGAAGTGCGGGCGGCGGCGGTTGCGGCGTTGGGCCAGTTTATCTTGATGGGGGAATATGACGAACTGCCCGAAGCGCTGGCGGTCCGGCTGCAGGAAACGGCGCTGAGGGTGCACAATAACCCGAACGAACCGCTGGAAGTGCGGCGGCGCGCGCTGGAAGCCGTCTCAAACTGCGGACGGGACGAGGTCAACGACCTGATCCGTGCGGCGTATCAGTCCCCGGACCTGGACATGCGGGTGAGCGCCATCTTTGCGATGGGCCGCACCTGCGATGATGTGTGGGGGCCGGATGTGCTGCGCGCGCTGAACAGCGAGCACTCGGAGATCCGGTATGAGGCGGCACGCGCGGCGGGCGAACTGGAATTGCGGCGGGCCGTGCCCCGGCTGGCGGAGTTCGCGCGCGGGGATGACCGCGAGATCCAGATGGTGGCGGTGTGGTCGTTGGGAGAGATCGGCGGAGATGACGCGAAGGCCATTCTGCACGAACTGGCGGAGCGGGCCGAACGCGTCGGTGACGAGGACCTGATCGAGGCAGTGGACGAGGCGATGTCGGTGTCGATGCTGGCCTCGACGGACCCCGGCGCATTCCTGGAATCGATGGAAGGCTTGATGCCGATGTTCGATCTCTCGCGGCTGGCGGATTACCTCGACGATATCGACGAGGATGAAGACGACGAGGATGACGATTATCTAGACGAAGACGAGGACGAACTCGACGGCCTGATCGTGGATGAAGAGGACGAGGACTTCGAGGTGCTGCCGGGGTTTCGGCAGTTCTCCATCGAGGACGGTGACATCGATCCGGATGAGGACCTGGACGATGACTATGACCTGGGCGACCTGCCCGGACTGGATAACCGCAGGAATTAAGGACTATCTCACCAACAAAACGAAGGGTAAGACGCAGGAGACTCTTGAGCAATGAGCGATTCGATCCGGCAGCCGGTAGATCATGAACACGACGACTCACAACGGCTGGACGCGCATCTGCGAAAGAAGGCCGAGGACCAGTTTCAGCGGCAGATGAACCAGGCTTCGTACCTGCTGACCAGGGGCGACGGCAAGGGGGCACTGCCCCTGCTGGAACGCTGCCGCGCTTTGTTCCCGGACGATGTGGACGTGCTTTCGAACCTGGGCGGCGCGCATATTCTGGCGGGAGAGTTCGAGGCGGCGGTGACGGTGCTGGAGCGGGCGGCAGAGCTTGCCCCGCGCAACCCGGCGGTATGGAGCAACCTGGCGGCGGCCTACCTGGGCAAGCTGTATACGGCGAACCGTGAGCGCCAGGACCGGGCGTTGGACGCTTATCGGCGTGTGGTGGAGATCGAGCCGCATTATCCCAATGTGCACTACCACATGGGATTGATCCATGTTGAGCGGCGCGAGTGGCAGGACGCGCACGGCGCGTTCAGCATGGCGCTGGAGTCGAACCCGAACGATGAGGACGCGCGGCGGATGCTGGCGCGGGTGACGCTGGTGCTTAACGCGCCGCCGAACCCGGAGAACAACTGATCAGGACGACGCGATGGGGGAGAAGGTCCGGCTGGATGTGCTGCTGACTGAGCGTGCGCTGGCTCCGAGCCGTGAGGCGGCACGCCGCATGATCATGGCGGGGGAAGTGCGCGTCGATGGCGAGGTGCGCGATAAGCCAGGGCTGCACATCCAACCGGACGCAGTGCTTGAGGTCCAGCAGACGCCGCGCTTTGTCAGCAGGGGGGGCGAAAAACTGGCGGGCGCGCTGGCGGCGTTCCCGGTGGCTGTGGAGGGGCGAGTCTGTGCGGATGTAGGGGCGAGCACCGGCGGCTTCACCGACTGCCTGCTACAGCATGGGGCGGCGCGTGTGTATGCGATTGATGTGGGGTACGGGCAGATCGATTACCGGCTGCGCTCGGACCCACGAGTAATCGTGATGGAACGCACCAACGCGCGCTACCTGGAGGCCCTGGCGGAGCCGGTGAGTCTGGTAGTGATCGATGCGTCGTTCATCTCGCTCAAACTGCTGCTGCCGGTGGTGCGTGGCTGGCTAACCGGCCAGGCCGATGTGATCGCGCTGGTCAAGCCGCAGTTCGAGGCGGGAAAATCGCACGTGGGCAAGGGCGGGGTTGTGCGCGACCCGGAGATTCACCGGCAGGTGCTGGCGGATGTGCTGCTCGCGGCGGAAGCGGGCGGTTATGCGATTCGCGGCCTGATTCGGTCGCCGCTGAAGGGACCGGCGGGGAATGTCGAGTTCCTGGCGTGGCTGGCGGTGGGTGCGACGGGAATCGATGGTCCGGCGCGCGAGGCGATGATCGCGGCAGTGGTGGACGATCACGGCGGAAGCGAGGCTTCGGTGGACGGTGTATAATACACATGTCAATGATGCGCAGCCCCAAGAAGTGGTGACCGGCGATGCAGTTGTGTGTGAATTGTGGCAAAGAGAATGCCCAGGGTGAAGCTTACTGCTTCGCATGTGGGCATATTTTACCTGCGGGTCTTGCTGCGATGGGGATCACGATCTCGACGGTGAGACTCGACGAGGCGATCAAAAAGCTGGAACCTCAGCGCCGGTGGGGAACGGCGTATTTCCCGGTGGAAAGCAAGCTGCAGCTCACGTTTCGGGATGGAGGGCAGAAGCTGCTGCTGGATGTCAAGGACAAGCTGGTGCTGGGGCGAAAACATAACGGTCTTTCGATCGAGCAGCCGG
>DAOUFU010000246.1:0-3185 GCA_034429275.1 Anaerolineae bacterium
GAGATTGCCGCCATCGCCGGGAAGATCATCGACCAGGCGGATGACCGGCTGCGCGAGCACTACGACGCGGATTCCACCGCGCTCTACGAGCGGCTGCGGCGGTTGTTCCACAGCATCGATCAGGGCGACGCCGACCTCAACCTGCCTGTCTACAACGGCGGCCTGTTCAGCACGGAAACCCGGAGCGGCGCGTTCCTGGAGCAGTACGCTATCCCGGACGTGTACCTCGCCATCGGGCTGGACCAACTCGCCCGCGACGTGGACGACAAGACGCACGAGCTGGTGTTCATTGACTTCAAGTCGCTGGGGGTGCGCCAGTTGGGCAGCATCTACGAAGGGCTGCTCGAATTCAAGCTGCGCATCGCCCACGAGCCGCTGGCGGTGATCCGCGACGGCAAGCGCGAAATCTACATGCCGCACGCGAAGGCGGTCAAAGAGAAGAAGAACATTCTCGATACCCTCGAGCCGGGCCGCGTCTATATCGAAAACACCAAGCAGGAGCGCAAAGCGACCGGCAGCTACTACACGCCGGATTACATCGTCAAGTACATCGTGCAGCACACGGTTGGCCCAGTGCTGGATGAGAAGTTTGCGGCGCTGCGGCCACGCCTGCACGAAGCCCAGAAACTGTATCGTCAGCACAAAGCCACCGTCGAAGCCCGCCGCGATTCCCAACCCGCCGAGCTGTTCTGGCAGCGCCCGGAGATGCAGCAGCTCGCCGATGACTGCCTGAACGTGCGCGTGCTCGACCCGGCCATGGGCAGCGGCCATTTCCTGGTCGAAGCGGTGGACTACATCTCCAACCGGCTGATCGACTTCCTCAACGGGTGGAGCGAAAACCCGGTCTGGGCGCTGCTGGAACGCACCCGCGCCGACATCCTGGACGAGATGGAACGGCAGGGCGTGAGCATCGACGAGAGCAAGCTGACGCGCGTCCTGCTGCTCAAACGCTCCGTGCTCAAGCGCTGCGTCTACGGGGTGGACCTGAACCCGATGGCGGTGGAACTGGCGAAAGTCTCGCTGTGGCTGGATGCGTTCACGCTGGGCGCGCCGCTTTCGTTCCTGGACCATCACCTGAAATGCGGCAACAGCCTGATCGGGGCGCGGATCGCGGAAGTGCAGGACTACCTGGCCGCCCGTGCAGGTGAGACGGTCGATATGTTCAGCGGCAGCAAGTTCGCCGGGGTGATGCTGGCGACCGATCTGATGCGCCAGGTCAGCTACCTGAGCGACAACACGATTGAGCAGACGCGCCGGAGCGCCCAGGCCTACCGCGACGCCCGCGACCACCTCGCGCCCTACAAGCGGGTGCTGGACGTGTACACCTCGCGCTGGTTTGGCAACCCCATGCCTAAACCGGGGAAAACGGACAACGTGCGGCTGTTCCTGCAAGACCCGCAGGTCGAAGCGTGGTTACACGATCCGTCTGCGCCCCTGAGCAATGCGCTCATCCCGGCGGAGCAGATCGCGGAAACCGCCCTGCGCGCCGCCGAGGAGAAACGCTTCTTTCACTGGGAACTGGAATTCCCCGAAGTGTTCTTTGCACCGAGCACGCCCGGCGGTCAGGATGTGCAGTTGCGGAAGGATGGCGGATTCGATGCGGTGGTAGGGAACCCGCCCTACGGCGCAGAATTGTCTGATGCTGAACAAGGCTATATTGAAGACCGATTCCAAACAGGAAAAACAAATAAGAACACCGGTCTAACGTTCATTGAAGTGGCGAATTCACTAGCTGGACCGAAGAAATATGCGGGTTTGATCGTTCCAAAATCCCTCACATACAGTGACGGTTGGGCAAAGGGGGTTGAACTGATTCTGTTAGGCTTGACTCATTTGATAGATGTTAGTCGCGGTTGGCAAGAAGTTCTCTTAGAACAAGTTATTATCATCTTTTCAAATGAGCCTACAACCGAGACGCACTACACGACAGGAGTAGCGACTGGTAAAGGGATTTGTGAAACATCCCAAATTGACCGAAAGGTCTATTTTGAGTTGGGAACCCTGCTGGCTGCCGTATCTGAATATGAAGTGAACGTGTATCTGAAACTTCGTGACATGCCAACATTCGGAGAATGCACAGAAGTTTTCCGAGGTTTGCCACTGCAACGTAGCATCAAAACAGAAGGAACAATGCCCATTTATCGTGGTGATCATATTTTCCGTTATGGCTCACACGAGCCGGATACTTGGATTGATAAATCCACTGATCACGAGAACAAAGTCAGTCTCGGTCGGCTAAAGCAACCTAAGATTATCGCTCAAAACATTGTTGCTCACGTAACGCAACCCTACCCGCGAATAATCATCATTGCCAACCTAGACTTATCCGGGGCACCCAACTTGGATACCGTGAATAATATTGTCATAACGGATGAAAATTATGATATTGCATTTCTGCTTGCTGTACTGAATGCCAGATTTACAGCCTGGTACACATACCGATTTATCTATAATCAGGCAATACGTACAATGCATTTTGACGGTCCGTATGTGTCGAAAATTCACTTACCACGTCTTATCTTCGCCACTGCTCCCGAACGACGTATTCAACTTGCAGAAGATGCCCGCCACCTGTACGCCCGCAGCCTGAGCGAAGGCCCCGCCGCCGTGCTGGCCTTCACCGCCGAACGGCTGGAACAGAACGAGACCGACGTGATCCACGACCTGCTGGCGTTCCTGGCGCAGCAGATGATCGACCTCAACAAGCAGAAGCAGGCTGAGGTCCGGCGCTTCCTGGGCTGGCTCGAAGCGCGACTGGACATCCGGCCCGACCGGCACGGCAAAACGGGCATCGAGAGCCTGTCCGGGCGGACCATCATCCAGAACTACCTGGGCGATTACCAGAAGGGCGAGCCGGAAACCGCCTTCGATGATTTTTACTTCCGGCTGCACCAGAATCGCGGGGGGTTGGGCGTCTCGCTGGCGTCGATCACAGCCGAGCTTGAGGACGGCTACCGGGAATCGCTGGCGGTGCTGCTGCCCATCAAACAGCAACTCGCCCACACCGACGCGCTGATCGACCGCATCGTCTACCAGCTGTACGGCCTGACCGACGAGGAAATCCGGCTGATCGAGTATCCGGCGCTGGAACAGGCGGTCAGCACAGCGCGCGAAGACGTGCTGAAAGAGAAGGAGATCGCGCCGGGCAGCGACGAGGCCATCGAGAAGATCGCGGAGAAGGTCGA
>DAOUFU010000247.1:0-1901 GCA_034429275.1 Anaerolineae bacterium
CCAGGGCAGGTCAAACGCCTGCACAATGTGGCGGCCATGGCCCATCGGTTCGAGCAAGTCAAACGGGATACCGGCTTCCGCGTATTCACGCGAGAGGTAGCCGTTGAGCAGGAACGTCTTGCCGAACCCAGTCGTTCCCACCCAGACCTCGTGGGTGGCGCGTTTGTCGCGCCAGGAGTTGTGGAAGACCGGGTAGGCTGCGCCGACCGCTTCCCCGCGCAGGACACCATCCGTGGTGGACAGCTTGCGGTAGCCGACCGGGGCCAGCATCAGCGCCAGTTCGCGCGACGTGACCGGCCAGGTCGTTGGCGGGATGGTGATGAGCCGGGTGGGCGTGTGCGAGAAGAACTGCACCGAGCGCGACAGCAGTTCGCCCACTTCCTGCCGCAGCAGGAACCAGGGCCGGGTCTCGTTGATGACCTCATGCACGCGGCGCTTGAGGGTCTTCGGGTCCGGGGCAAACACGGCGATACTGATCTGCACCTGGTGCAGGGCATCTCCGGCGTTGATTTCCTGCAAGGTTCGGCGGCAGTCGTTAATGCGCGTGACCGAGCGGCTGTCCTCACCCCGCACGCCCGACAGGTGGACCTGGTAGGCCGCGATAATGTTTTCGACCGCATCCACCGCCGCGTTACGCTCGAAAGTTTTGGGAATATCCACCACCAGCGCCAGCGGGATGTTGAGCCGCAGCACGTTGGCCAGCGGGCGGAAGAAGTTCCACGACGCGGGCAGGAATTCGTAGCTGGTCAGCACGGCCAGCAGCGGACGCCCACCCGGTCGCCCGACCGGAGCCAGATGCCAAAACGGGGATTCGCGCAGCTCGTAGCGCCCCTCAAAGAGCGGCGGCAGCGGCGCTTCGACAACGGGCGTATCGAAGGCGGAGATCAGGCCACCGGCCAGGGCGCGCGGCGTCTCATCTGTCCACAGCGCCATGCCGCACAGGGTGCGCTGGTAGTCGGCTTCGGCTTGCAGCAGCTCGTAGTGGCGGCGGTATTCCATCAGCAGGGCGGCGCGGCGCTCATCGCTGGTTTCACGGGCGGCGCGGCTGACCTGGGCGATCTTCGCGTCCAGGCTGGCGGGCGTTTGCCAGCAGAAGAAGCGCGCGGGACCCGGCAGCGTGCGCAGCCAGGTGGCAAAGCGTGCTTGCAGCGCCTGCACACCCTCTTCGGTCGCGTGCAGCATGATGTCGAAAGGCTCGATGAGGAACGCGCGCACAGGCACGGATTTATCGGCCATGACGGACCCCCTCCAGTGCCTTTTCGACGAAGACCAGCCCGGCATCATGATCTGCTTCCTCGGCACGGGCGAAGGTGACCCACTCGGTCATATCAGCCTCGACCTCGCCTTCCGGCGGCGCGAACACGGCCTCCGAGTCGAGTGCTACCAGACCGGTGGGCATGTCGAGTGTGTTTCCCAGGCGACCGCTGAGACTGTGGGGCTTGCGCGCGGCGGCGAGCATCAGGCTGCCCCGCAGCCGGTACAGCAGGCGCTGCCAGAGCGGCAGGCCGCCGCGCGAGCCGGTCAGGACCAGAGCCAGGATGCAGGTGAGCGCGGCCAGCAGGAACGCCAGGTTGCCCACGGCGAAGCGAGCAACGATGAGCGTCATGCCGCCGCTGACTCCGCCCAGCAGCAGGCGCTTGAACGGAATCCCGGCGAAGCCCTTCTCATCCCGGCGCAGCACGTGCGATTTGAAATCCGCCGCCATTTTTCTTTCCCGTCCTGGAGCCAACAGCAGCCAACCCAATCATTTGGGCTGACTGCTGAGGGCTGAAGGCCGACCGCTACTACGAAAACGAGATGAGGCTGGCGACGGTCGAGGCGGCGATGATGAACAGCAGGCCCATCACCACCTGGTTGGCGGCACGGGGGTTATCCTGTTTCCACTGCCCGATAATAGGCCA
>DAOUFU010000248.1:0-13449 GCA_034429275.1 Anaerolineae bacterium
GCTGAGAACTGCCTCGCGCAGCGATGTCTCTGGTCGTTTGGCGGTTCGTTGGTTTCAATCCCCCGAAGGGGATTAGCTGAGAACTGCCTCGATACCAACACCCAAGAAGTTTCCTTCCTGCTTTCGTTTCAATCCCCCGAAGGGGATTAGCTGAGAACTGCCCATGTTACGGCGCACTAAGTTTCCCTTAGCGGCTTTTTTTGTTTCAATCCCACTAAGGGGATTATCTGAGAACTGCCATCCAGCAATCGATCTGATGCACCATCTCCGGCCGTTTCGTTTCAATCCCCCGAAGGGGATTAGCTGAGAACTGCCTCACATTGCAGAAGTCGACGGACAAAAAAGAACCTAGCCGTTTCAATCCCCCGAAGGGGATTAGCTGAGAACTGCCTCTATTTTGCCCTCATATGGGAATCGATGCAAATTCGCGCGCCAGCGCGTCGCAGCGCATCGACTTGATCGGCTCGCGGGCATAACGATTTAATAACGGAAAATGGATGATCTCAATGCGGCTTTTGGGCGCTCACCCCCGCGTTCTGAAGATCACATCTCGCGCCAGCGTGCGCCAGCGCGTCCCAGCGTGTCGAGCGGGCTGCATGCAAACTTCCGCGTGAACCCTGCCGTATGCGCCCTGTTGATAACCTGCCCAACCGGACGTATCACCGAAACGCTAAACCCCTACTGGAAAAACCCGAATCCCTTCGCTTACGCGCGAGTTCGCGCTGTGGCATCCTGGAATCAACCCGTTCACCTGAGTTCACGGAGGACCGTATGACCACCTATAGCGCAAACGCACCTATTCACCGCACGCCGCGCTGGCTGCTCACCGGCTGCATGATCGTCGCTGTCCTGGTCCTGGCGTTCATGTGCTGGATGGCCACGCTCGGCTATATGACAACCCTGCGCATGGCAGGGCTATAAGGAGGATGCCGCAATGACCGATATTCCCGTTCAATTCCTGGAAGACCTGGACCGCTTTCGCTGGGCGCAGTTCCGCGCCGACTCCGCCGCCGAGCGCACCACCAGCCGGATCGCCATTGTCGGGCGGCCCGGTGCGGGCAAAAAGACGCTGGTCAACAGCCTGTGGGGCTGGTCCGCGCTTGGTGCGGAGACGCCCGCCAGCCCGGTGCAAAAGCTCGGCCTGTTCACCCTGGTCACGCCGCCGGAGGACTCCGCTGACGACAGTGACGCGACCTTCCACCTGGAAAGCGCCGATCTCATCGTCTACCTGTACGACGGCACTGAGAAGGCGCACGAGGCCGACATCCGCTGGATCGCCCGGCTGCGCGCGCTGCCCCCGGCCATGCTGATTGTGCAGACCAAAGTGGATCAGCTTGAACCACCCTTTGAGCCGGTGGAACTTGTGGCCTTGCAGGATCGCTTCGCGCGCCCGGTGATCGCGCTCAACACGACCGATCAGCGCGCCGTGCACGATGTCTTTCTGCCCACCGTGCTCAAGCTGTGCCCCTCGCTGGCCGTGCCGCTGGCGGCTGAGATCACCGGGCTGCGCTGGAAGGTCGTACACCAGATCATCCGCGAGAGCGCGCTGACCAGCGGCCTCGCCAGCCTGGAAAATGGCACTACCGTCGATCTGCCTGCCCTGCTGGATGCGCAGCGCCGCCTGGTCAAACAGATCGCGCGCATTTACGGCTACAACGAAGGTGATAACGGCGGTCACATGGACCTGCTGGCGATGGCCGAGCATATCGGCGCGCACGTCATCACCGGCCAGTTGGAGCGGCTGGGTCCGCAGGGGCGCAAGCTGGCCGCGACGCTGCTCGGCCTGTCCGGTACGTGGGTGCTCGGCTACCAGGCGCAGGCGCGCTATAACGGCGGCTGGCTGCCGCGCCGCCTCTCGGCCTGGTTCGGGCGGAATGGGCGCTATGACCACGCCGCACCGTCTGGGCGCTGATCCCGCACCGGACCAGTTGTTTTCGCTGGCTGCGCTGCACCGGGCCTGGCGGCTGGTGCGGCGCAGCGGCCCCTCAGCGGGCACGGATGGCGTCACGGTGGCGCGCTTCGAGCGCTCGTTGGATGAGGAACTGAACCGACTGCGCCAGGAGATTCTGAGCGGAACGTACCGCCCGCAGCCGGTCAGCCGCTTCTATATGCTCAAGCCGTCGGGCAAGCGGCGTCCGCTCACGGTGTGGACCGTGCGGGACCGCATCGCGCAGCGTGTGATCCTCGACTACCTGACGCCGGTCTTGGAGCGCGTGTTTCTGGAGTGCAGCTATGGCTTTCGCCCAGGGCGCTCGGTGCCGGAAGCGGTGCAGGCGGTGATCCGGGCGCGGGATGCCAACCAGCGCTGGGTGGTCGATGCCGATATCGCGGCTTGCTTCGACAGCATCCCGCTCGACCTGCTGATGGTCCAGGTGCGGAGCGCCATCCCATCTTCACTGGCGGTGCGCCTGGTCGAGCAGTGGATCCACACGCCGGTCCACAAGCAGCCGCACAACAAAGCGGGCGTGTCGCAGGGCGGAGTCATTTCGCCCCAACTGGCGAACCTATACCTACACCGCTTCGACCAGATGATGCTGGCCGCGCTGCCGGAGACTCCGCTGGTGCGTTTCGCGGATGATTTCATCCTGCTCAGCCGGAGCAAGCACGAGGCGCTTTGGGCGCTGAGTGTGGCGCGGCGCTCGCTGCGCAACCTGCGGCTGGCGCTGAACATGGACAAAACCCGCGTGGTGCATTTCGCTGAGGGCTTCACCTTTCTGGGCGTGACATTTCACAACAATCAAGTCGGCGTTCTGCCGCCGAAGGAGGGTTAAGGTCATGGCTGTGGTCTATGTCCGCGAACAAGGCGCGGTGGTGCGCAAGAACGGTGAGCGGCTGCACGTGACGCTGCGCCAGCGCGCGCTGTTTGACATCCCGCTCGCCAACTTGGAACAGCTTATCGTATTAGGGAACGTGCAGATCACCACGCCTGCCGCCGTGCTGCTCATGCGCGAAGGCGTGGATGTGGTCTTCCTGAGCCAGCGCGGCAGTTATCGCGGGCGGCTGATGCTGCTCGGCTCCAAGTTTGCCAAACTGCGCCACCAGCAGCTGCGCCTGTGTGATGATCCGGAGCGCGCCCTGGCGATTGCCGGGCAGATCGTGGCCGGCAAGATCACCAACCAGCGGGTGGTGCTGCAACGCCGCACCGATCCCAACTCGCAGATTCGGGGCGTGCTCGGCGGCATGGCGGATATGCTTCAAGCCGCGTCCCATGCTCATGATCTTGATCAACTGCGCGGCTTCGAGGGGCGCGCCGCCGCGCTCTACTTCGAAGGGATGCGCTCGTTCTTCGCGCCCGAATGGGGCTTCGAGCAGCGCGCCTACTACCCGCCGCCCGATCCGGCCAATGCGCTGCTGAGCTTCGCCTACACGCTGCTGCTCAAAGATGTCGAAGCCAAGATTCAAGTCGTCGGGCTGGACCCGTACCTGGGATTCTTCCACGCGCTTGGCTACAACCGCCCGGCGCTGGCGCTGGACATCATGGAGGAATTCCGCCCCACCGTCGCCGATGTGGTGGTACTGACACTGGTCAACAGCGGGTACATTACGCCGGAAGATTTCGAGCGCACCAACGATCCCGACCTGCCCATGCGCATGACCGACCCGACCATCGCGGTGCTGATCGCCGCCTACGAGGAGCGCATGGCCGACCAGATTTTCCACCCGTTGGCGAACGGTCAGACCGATTACCGTCGGGCGATGGAGCTTCAGGTCCGGCAGATGGCGCGCGTGGTGAACGGCGAAGACGCGCACTATCACCCGCTCACCATACGTTAGGAGGCCGCCATGTCACGCTGGATCGCTGTGGGATACGGGGCGCTGCTGGATGCGGAACGGGTGGTCGCTGCCGTGCGCGCCCGATCTGCCCCGGTGAAACGGCTGCTAGACGCTGCTGGACCTGCCCAGGTCATCAACCTGACCTATGGCTACCCGCGAGAATGCGTGGTGCTGCTTGATACCGGGCATCTGGCGCTGATTTCGCTCACTTTGGACGATCTACTGCTGCGATTGAATTCTGAGGAGGATAACGATGAGTTCTGAACCGCTGGTGATCTATGCGGACGGCGCGATTTCGCCGGAACGGGCGGGCGCGGGCATCGTGGTGCGCGATGAACAGGGGCACGTGATCCTGCTCGCCAACCGCATCCTGCCCTGCTTGACCAGTAACGAAGCGGAGTATGCCGGTCTGCTCATGGCGCTGGAGGTCGCCATCCAGCTCAGTCCACGGGCTATCGAGATTTGTCTGGACAGCGAGGTCGTGGTCAACCAGATGAATGGGCGATTCGCGGTCAATAGTGCCACGCTCAAGCCCTGGCACATCCAAGCCTGTGACCGGGCGCGCCAGGTCCGCCACCTGAGCTATGCGCACATTCCGCGCACCAAGAATGCGGTCGCCCACGCGCTGGCTTCGGAAGCGGTCGCCGGGCGGCGCTGGTGTACGAAAGGCGCGCCATGTTCTGGGTAGTGTGTTACGACATCCCCGACGACAAGCGCCGCCGCCGCGTGGTGAAAATCATGGAAGGTGCGGGGCAGCGCGTGCAGTACAGCGTCTTCGAGTGCGAGCTGGGCGCGAATAAGCTCGCGCGCCTGGAACGCCTGTTGGCGAAGGTTATCCAGGATGAGGAAGACGACGTGCGCTTCTACCCGCTGAATGAGGGCGATATCAAGAAGGTGATTCTGCTGGGCCGCGCGCGGTTACAGCGTACGCGCGGGCACTATGTGGTGTGAGGATAGGAGCCTGCGCGGGGGTGCAGGCTCCGAGGAGTTTATAACGACTCGGTACGCGAGACGGTTTCGCCCAGCTTAAGCAGCGTGAGGCGCGCTGTGCCAGGAATAGGATGGCCCTCATCTGTCCTGTCGGATACCTGGTAACTCAGAAAAGTTCCATATTCCTTCGCAACCAGCATCAGCGCGATGGAAATAGTCTTGAACCCAGCGGTGACATCAATATACGTCTCTTTGGGCGGGACTGTTGACCTATCTATTTGAGCCGAAACGCCCGATAGGATTTCATCAATATCATCGATGTTTCTGATCGGAACAAGCGTGAGCAAACGGTCGGGCAACAGTCGAGCTTGAGTTGGATAAGTTTCATTCAACCACTCTTTTAGCGCATTGATCGCCCTCTGTACACCCTCATTTAGTGGAGTGCATACTAACACCAACGATTCCAGCTTTTCCGAGTGGTGTCGGACCAAGTTAGTGATCACTTCAATGTTCTGACCTTTGGGATCCAAGGTGGCAAGTCCGGATATCACCCTGCGGCACTTGGGAACCGTCGTGTCCTGCATGCCAATTTTGGTTCTCACTTTGAAAGGTCGCGTCAGATACCATGCGAGCACATATAACAAGAGCACAATTGCCAGGAAGGCGCCGAGTCGCAGGAGCATATCCTGGTCAACGCCCTCCTTGATACTCTCCTCTGCTATCGAAAGCACGATAGCACCCGCAACAGTGAGCGCTCCGACCTCTTTCCATTTTTTCACATAGGAGATGAGTTGTTTCTTCACGTCGATGCCCCTTGATTAACCAGGAAAAATCTCCATCACCTGTGTGTATTTGGCTGCTCCCGCGCCACCGCTGAAGTTGTAAAGCTGGACATGCCAGAAACGGTAAAACTTCATGCCGACAGCAAAGGCCAAGACCTGCGGACCCAGCGTGAAATACTTGAGCAGCGGCTTACCCCCCTTGCTCATTTCGATCACGGCCTCATAGGTCGTATCTACGGCATCGATCCAATGGGCAGGGTTATGATCATTCAAACGATACATCGCAGACGCATTTTCCGGGCCGGTAATCAGCAGCGCCACAAAGGGTGCTGGAGACGTTTCTTCACTCGCCTGATACGTGCTGTACACGTCCAACACAAACGAGCCGTCGCGCGGCTGGGTGAATTGCAGGCATAAATGGACCTCGGCGGGCTTGCTCACAACCGTCTCTGGTAATCCAACGACCGACGCGCGGCAGTAGCTGGAGCGCAGCAGCGGCACAGCGACCAGGTCAGAGCCGGGCACGGGGGCAGCCTCAGGATGATCACCCAGTTTGGTTCCTGCCTGAAAACCCAGCCGCTCGCGGCGCAGTTCGGCAGGCAGGGCAGCAATCAGGCGCTCGAACCCAGTATCTAAATCGAACATGGCGATGTAGTTGTACAACGTCAGATCTTCCGACAGCGGCGTCGCGTCGAGCAGCAAGGGGACGATCGGCTTGCGTTTGGTGCGCGCCAGTTGAATCTCCTCCGTCACCCACTCGGACTCTTTCGCCTGCTCGGACCATGCCACTACCACGGCGGCAGCCTGTTCCAAACCAGCGTGAATGGCTGCCTGCCAGTTTGCGCCGCCGGGAATATCTGCAATGTCTTGCCAGATGACGAAACCAGAGCTACGCAGTCGCTCGGCAACCTTAGCGACAACGGCTGTATTCTTCCTCGAATAACTTAAAAACACGTGGCTCATTGTAATAACCCTATCATATCAGACAAAAACTCAACTCGCTTGTCTGTATGTTACATCATATGTTATAGTAATGCTATTCGCGGCTCTTCAGTGATCAGGAGCCTCAACTATGCCCCATGACTTTCGGCCTTTACGTTATGCATTGGTGGATTACGTTTACCGATGCATGGGCCTTCAATCTTCACGTGAGACCGACTTTGATTTGTCGCCTTTTCAGTTAGGCCGCGCCTCTCAATATGCCTCTGGAACTGAGCGTGCTCCACTAGAGCTTTTGGCCACCCCTGCGCCAGAGTCTACCCTGGATGAATTGTCTCGATGGATCCGCCGCCAGTCCAGTGGCGATGCTCACGCTTTGCTGACACAGTGGACCCAATCGAATCTTGATCCTGTTGACAGATTTGAGGCATGGGTTCACCTCTTTCGTCGTACAGTCTCAGCCATGCCCGGTGAATGCGGTGAACCCGGTGTTTCACTCTTCCACGAATTCAAGCTGATGAGCGCTATCGCTCATGCGGCAATGATCAACCCCAATAGCCTGGCAGATGGCTTCACTCTGATCAGCGGTGATTTCCCTGGAGTGCAGCGCATCATCTATACCATCACCTCAGACAAAGCAGCTAAAGGAGTTCGCGGTCGGTCGTTTTTCCTGCAACTACTCGCCGAATGTGTTGTGCGACGTTTGTTGTCCGACCTGGGCGACCTGCCAATCACTAACGCCTTGATGGTGGCTGGCGGCAACTTTGTGTTGCTCGCACCGGCGTGGATTGACGGCGAACGCGCCGAAGAACGTGTCGCACGGACGACTACCGAGATCAACCATGCGCTATTGGAATGGTTCTCAGGTGATTTGATGCTGGCAACTGCTGCTGTAGCGGTTGCTCACAGCAGTTTGCTTGACGGAAAAGCCTTTGGCGATACGTTTAGCACATTGAAAAAACGAGAGGGGTGGCACAAGCGGCAACCATTAGCTGATGTCGCGCTGGCCAGCGAGGACGGATGGGAAAAGGTCTTTGATCCGCACGGGCACGGAGGATTGCATGCTTGCGCGATTTGTCAGCGCGAACCGCTGGCTTCCTGGGAACGCCAACAGGCTGATGCTGAGGGTAGGGATTGGGTTTGTTCGACTTGCCGGCTGTTTGAGAGCCTGGCTGAGGATCTTGCCAAAACACCTACCCCACTGCTGCTCATTGAACGCGCCATCGATCCTGATGTGCTACCAGATTACAGCAGCGCCCTGTATGCCATTACTGGCCAGGCGTGCAGCGTCGTAGGCCAGATTCCAGGAGATACGCACAGTCAATCGGTTGTGCTGCAACTGAACAAGATCGATTTTGATCCCCAGCAGGTTGATGGTTTTCGCTTGTTGGCTGTACACACACCTATGGTCTCGGAGGCAGATCGGGACTGGATCGTAGCGCATTACCAGGAGGAACCGCCTGAAGATCGCACCAAATGGCCGGAAGAAGGGGACATACGCGATTTCGAAATGCTCGCGTGCGCGCGAGCCATTGATCATCTTCGGCAAACTGGAAACTGCGTCGCCCCGTCATTGGCACGATTGGGTGTGCTGCGCATGGATGTCGATGGCCTGGGTGCATTTTTCAAAAACACATTGGATAACGTTCCACTTGCTGTCCGATTAGCCGCCAGTGATGCGCTCAGCCTGTTTTTTGATGGGTATCTCGGCGAACTTTGCCAACAGTTTGAGGAGCAAAGAGGCCGCCTGGAATCGCTCTACCTGCTTTATGGAGGCGGAGACGACCTGTTCATCGTAGGGGAATGGGACCAGCTCCCGTATCTGGCGCAACGCATTCGAGATGAGTTCGTAGCCTATGCCGGGCCACAGTTCGGCATCTCTGCGGGCATTGTATTGATAGACGAAAAGTTCCCATTCTATCGAGCCGCTGACCTGGCAGACCAGGCACTTGAATCGGCCAAGCAATACCGGGTGGAAGATACGGCTGGGGGCAGACAAAAGGACGCGATTTGTTTCCTGGATACCGTGATGCCGTGGAAAAGCGGCGAAATCTGGGAAATAGTCACCGCTGAGCACGAGCGCTTATTGGGTGTCGCGAAAACTGTGGATCGAGGAACCATCACGGGGCACATTTATCGCATCTACACGCGTTGGCGGAAAGACCAACCTCAGGGGGCAGAGACGAAGGTCTACTATGGTCCCTATATGTGGCTGGCCGCCTACCAAATGTCCCGTCTGGCGAATGAGTACTCTAAGGTGAGCGATGACATCCGGCATTTCCAGGAATTCTTGCTTCAACCCGACACCATCGCGCTCAGTGGTGTGACTGCCCGGTGGGCCGAATTGGAACGGCGAACGCAAAATATCGGAAAACAAGGAGAGGAGTAGATCATGGGGTGGAATCGAGACCAGAGGCGGCAGCAAAACGACCCCTCATTGCCTGTAAACCAACAGGCCGTATGGTCAATCATCGCTGAAGACAGGCCAGAAGAATTGGTGACTACCGCCAAGACACTCGCAACACATTTGGTGCAGATCGAACTGACCACCAACCAGATACGCAACGTTTTCACGACCGCGCGCCAACTTCAAACCAACTGGCTGCGTCCGCGTGAGACCGAAAGCGACGAAGTCACCCGCAAACGCCAGGTCGCACGCCGCCAATTTGTGCTGCTCAAACCCAAGCTGGCGTATCAGGCAAAACGCACACCTGCGGTGCAGCCCCTGGCTGATTGGCTAGAGGTGGCCATAGATACTGTAACAGAAGCCGGATCCGACCTGGAGGAATACTACCGTTTTTCGCGATTCATGGAATTCTTCGAGGCAGTGCTGGCGTATCACACGGCATTGGGCGGGAAACAAGAACAGAGGAGCAGGTAAACGTGGAACGCACAGGAAATGAACACATCAGGCTCTATGGGCGCATTTTCCTCGATATGGATATTCGTGCCGTGACCGGCCTGCGCATCGGCGGCTCACCTGCTACACTGGCGATTGGCAGCCTGGATAATCCGGTCATCCGCAACCCACTCAACCAACAGCCGTACATTCCCGGATCGTCCCTGCGCGGCAAAATGCGCAGCCTGTGGGAGAAATCTACCGGGGCCACACAAGATTTCCCTATCCGCAAAGGTAATCCAGCGGTGTACATCCATGCTCCTCAATACCAAAACCCGGCTGATTATGAAAACGACCCGGTCTGCCGTATTTTTGGCGTTACCGGGGATATGCCCGTTCCCAACCCAACACGCCTGATCGTCCATGACGTGTTTTTGAGCGATGACAGTGTGGAATTGCTCGAAACCGTCTCGCAAACTGATGAGCCGTTCACCGAAACAAACTGGGAAGCTGCCATTGACCGCATCACCAGTGCTGCCGTACCCCGCCAGATGGAACGCGTGCCCGCCGGGGCGGTCTTCAGCGGCGCGCGACTGGTGTATTCGCTGTATGGTACGCGCGATCGATCCCTGGACGAAATCGCATGGTTTTTCGATGTATTGCGCATGTTACGGCTGGTCGAAGACGACTACCTGGGCAGTGCCGGAGCACGTGGTTCGGGGCGAGTGCGCTTCGAGAACCTTTTGCTGGGCGTACGGGCCACGCGAGATTACGCGCAGGTGCCGGAAGGCTTCCCCATTGAGGCCGTATCTGTCCAGGAATTGTTGGACCAGGAAGATGACCTCATCGAACGAATCCGGGCTGCGCTCTGATAGGAGCTATCATGCGTCTGGATATTTTCCACCTGCAAGCCAGGTCCGCATTCCACTTTGGCGAGCGCGGCGTGGGCATGGAAGAGAGCAGCGATCACGCGCCGTCTGATACCCTGTTCAGCGCGCTGTGTAACACGGTGCGAATCACGGATTCGGTAGAAGCGCTTGAAGCGATGCTCGATGAGTTTCTGCACAGAAATCCTCCTTTCTTGCTCAGCGGCGGTTTCCCCTATGTCCCTATGGGAGATGGCCTGCTGCGCTTCTACCCAGCGCCTGCTTCTCTGGCGGCGCTGGCCATCAGTAAAGAACTCAACCAGCACAAATCGATCGAGGCGCTCGGAAAACTGAGCAAGATCGCCTGGTTGTCGGAAACGCTATTTTTGCGCTGGCTGGATGGCAATCTGACACAATCATGGCTGGGAGCAAATGCCGTCCTGCTGCGAACGAATCACGCTCTCGTGACTGTGGACGAGGCAGCCGCCCTGTCCGCTCAGTACGGGCAGCGTGGTGAGCCGCTTCGTCTGTGGGATGTGGACGATGTTCCCCGCGTAGCGGTGGATCGGATCACCAATGCCAGTAATGTGTTTCAGGCTGGACGTCTGGCGTTTGTTGCCGGTGGTGGCTTGTGGTGCGCGGCTTGCTGCCTGAACTGGTCTGTGAATGACATGTACCGGGTGCTGGGTTGGATGCAAGACAACGGCCTGGGGGGTGAACGCTTCAGCGGATATGGTCAGTTCACAGTCCTGGAAGAGACGGCTTCGCTGAACGTGCCCGCCCCGGCAGAACGGCCAGGATTCGTCACTTTGTCACATTATTCTCCCGAACCGAGCGAACGGGCGGTGCTGGGCGAACAGGCCGCTTATGCCCTGATTCCGCGCAGAGGGTGGATGTACAGCCCGGATGGCAGCAACCTGCGCCGCCCGGCAGTGCGCATGATTGCTGCGGGAGGGGTGCTGCACTCGCTACCCGATACAGATATCTATGGCAGACTGGCGAACGTCACACCCAGCGCGTTCAACCGCCATCGTGTGTGGCGTTATGGGTATGCCCTCGGCGTTGGCGCGTTTCTGGCATAGGGGGATCACATGAGTCTGACAACCCACTTCACGGTGACAGTCGAAATCCTCGCGCCAGTGCATATCGGTGATGGAAGCGAACTGCTGCGCGATATCGACTACGTGGTGCGCCGCGGAAAGACCCTGGTCATCCACCCCAATTTGCTGCTGGATCGCGTGCTCGGTGAGCAGGCGCAGTTCGACGATACGCTGGTAGGACGTCCAGTGGGTGAACTGATAGAAATGCTGGAAGCCAGCGGCATCGACGCACACGAGGTGCTGCGTTATCAGATGGACGGCGAGCCGCAAAATCGTCCCCTGAAAGCCCACGTCAAAGACGTATTTGGACAACCCTATCTCCCTGGCAGCACGGTCAAAGGACTGCTGCGCACCGTCTATCTGTGGGGATGGTTCACTGCGAACAAGAAAACACCTGACCTCCAGCGCCTGGGCAAATCTCGCTCATGGGCCGGGCAGACGATTGAACGCGATGTGATGGGTGCTAACCCCAATCTTGACCTGTTCCGCGCGGTACATGTGAGCGACAGCGAACCTGTCGGATTGGACCGGCTGCGCGTTATTCCCGTCAGCATCTATCCCACCGGCAAGGGTGGACGAACAGGCGTGGTAGTGGATGTCGAGGCGTTACGCGAGAACACCGCGTTTGAGCTGCGGCTGAGCATCGATGAATATGGTTTCCGGAACCCACAGGCCGCAGAGCAACTCGGTTGGGAACCCAGGCGGCGCAGCCTGAACCGCCTGGCACAATTTGGGCGGGCGCTGGGCGGCGTGCGATTGGCCGAGGAAATACAGTACTACAAAGACAAAGGCGGCCCCAATTCCACACTGGGGTTCTACTCACACCTGGTGCAGCGCCACCAACAGCTTGGAGAGGGACAATTTCTGGCGCAGTTGGGATGGGGCGCGGGCTGGAACAGCAAGACGCTCAATAACCTTCTGACCGCCCAGCCCAACGAATTCGCCCGACTGGTGCAGGATTACCGCCTGTCGCGCTTTGCTCAAAACTTTCGACCTGGACAGCGTTTTCCTTCCAGTCGTCACCTGGCGCAGCGCGGCGGTCAGTTGCTTCCGGTAGGCTGGGTGTTGGTGACGGTAAACGGATAGTACCCGGTGACCGAACTTGCTGCGGCAGTCCTGACTCTGCGCCCCACGCTCCCCGGCACCCTCCAGCCGTGGAGCGGGCCGTTTTGGCGTGCGTGGTTCCTCACCCAGGTGGCTCACCACGATCCCGCGCTGGCTGAATCACTGCAAAGTGGTGAGCATGAGCGCCGTCCCTATACGGTTTCGAGCCTGATGCATTCCGGGCGACCCGGCGGGCGCACGCTCGATGTCCATCCCAGCCAATCGTACTCTGTCCGAATCACCACCCTTAGCTCCGCATTGACGCACGTCCTGCTGAATGATTTGCTGCCGTCACTGCCCGATACGGCCATCGAGTCGGAGGGGATGATCTGGCGCGTCGAGCACGCCACATCTCAGGATCATCCGTGGGCCAACACGACAACCGATGCCGGGCTGGTCCAGGCACACACCCTGACTACGGACGCACTGCCGCGCGCGGTGACGCTGCGATTCGCCAGCCCGACCACCTTTCGCGGGCCGCAAGGACTGCTGACTCCTTTTCCCTTGCCCGCGATGGTCTTTGGCAGCTTGCTGGATCACTGGAATACGTTCAATGATGTGCAGCTTCATCCTGACACGCGCCGCTTTGCCGACGCGTGCATCGAGGCGCGGCGCATCCGCCTGCGGTCGGATACGGTCGCGCTGGCCCTGGGCGAGCACACCGCACTGATCGCGGGCTTTCGGGGGACCTGCCGGTATGCGCTGCTGCGCGCTGACCGCTACTGGATAGGCATTGTGCAAACCCTGGCCGCGTATGCGTTTTATGCGGGGGTCGGGCTGCATACCACGATGGGCATGGGACAAACCCAGATGCTTCCCCCACCCGTGCCGGTGTCACAAACTCCAGAGGCCCATTAGTCGCAACTCCCCCGGCTTTTTGCGCAGAAAGCGAGTTTCGATTCCGCGCGCCACATCCGTGCCGATCCGGCGGAGTCGCGGTCTGAATGCGCTTGCCAGAATGGCCATCAAGGGCCATAATAGATGCATCAGGTCAAAAATGACCTGAAAAGCGGTTTCGTGGATTAGGTTGCACCACCCATAATCCCCTTCGGGGGACTGAAACGGTTGCGCACCTGGTCGGCCAATTGAGGGTCTGCGATGTTGCACCACCCATA
>DAOUFU010000249.1:0-5501 GCA_034429275.1 Anaerolineae bacterium
CCCGACCTGCGCGCCTCATGGGAGGCGCCTGGTCTGCCCCCTCTCCGAAAATTTTCGGAGAGGGGGCGGAGCGGCCCGGTTTTGGCCGCGCGGGGGTGAGGCCGGGCAACCCCCACAGTCTCATGCCCCGACAATGGAATACGCCCGCGTGTGCAAACCCCGGCAGCGTGTTTTCGAGCGAGAGTCCCCCGCAAACGAG
The DNA here is from genome assembly GCA_034429275.1 of Anaerolineae bacterium. Taxonomy (GTDB): domain Bacteria; phylum Chloroflexota; class Anaerolineae; order Aggregatilineales; family Aggregatilineaceae; genus DAOUFU01. The sequence goes on from DAOUFU010000249.1 coordinate 200, forward strand.
ATACACCGGAAATGACGAGACGCCAGGACCGGCTCCACACGCCCTCCACGCAACTACAAGCGGGCGACCTCTGCCGCCCGCCCGATTTTTGCCCGAATGCCCTCCGCGCCCAAAACAGCCGCCTTCCGCTAGCGCAGCACATCGCGCGCCGCGGGCGATGAGATCGCGCGGATGGAGTCAATATGCGGCTGGGCATCGAACCCGTTCTTCTGCGCAAAAACGCGCAGATCGGCCACGCGCCGTGCTGCCTGCTGGCGATCCGGGCGTGCGTCGGTCATCGAGATCGCACCCAGCGCCAGCCGGAGGAACCGCTGCGGATCGTCGCGCTGGCCGCCGGGCAGCCAGCGGTTCACACTATCGAGCAGCGAGGGCCTGGATTGCACGGTGCTGCGGATGGCCCGCCGCTGGTCTTCGGTCGTGTCCGGGTGGGTATACATCACCACCAGCGAACCAAGCGCGGCCTGGTCCGAGGATGTCTGCTGCAAGGTCGCCAGCAGCGACGCGATCTGCTCATCCACAAATCGGCGCGCGCGCTGCCAGGCCAGCCACCGCTGCTCAAAAATGTTCGCCACGGCAGGGCTGGCGATCTTTTTGACCGCTTCCAGGTGCGGCGCGGCATCGATCCCCTGCCGATGCGCCCATTTGATCACCTCTTCGATCTGCAGCCCCGCCTCATACGCATCGGGGCGCGCGTCTGTCATGGCGTGGACCAGCAGCCGCAGCCGCACATAGCGCTGGGGATCGTCGGTGGGCACGGCGGCCCCCCAACGATGCATCACGGTCAACAGTGCCGGTTCGCTGGCCAGCACCGACCGGATCAGCGCGCGGTCTGCCGGTGGGGTCGGCCCCGCTGCATACCACCGCGCGAGTTCCGAGAGCAGGCGACCGTTGCCTGGAGTCTTCTTTACCTGGTCGAGCAGTTGGTTGAGTTGAGAGGTCATAGTAGCCCGGTTAGGTGGCTCCATCCGGCCCTGCAGCGGCACAGCGTCCTACACGGCGCGGGGCAGCCAGGAAGAATAAGGAATATCAGGGTCAAACGTGTCAAACGTGATGTGTGTCTGGCCGTCCCCAACAACCGCCGCAGCATCCCCTCTGCCGGGGCACAGCGAACCCACCGCCGCGCCCGCTACCGCGCGAACACCCACGCCAGGAAGCGGTCCACATCATACTGGATCATCGGCCCGGTCAGCCCCACGATCAGGCTGTCCACCCCGTGCCGTCCCCAGGGGATGCGCAGAGTCACCACGGTGACACCCGCCGCCCGCAGCGCGTTGGCCAGCAGTTCGCTGTGCACCGGCGGAATGGTGCGGTCGCGCTGCCCGTGAATCAACAGCGTAGGCGGCAGGCCGGGCCGGACATGCGTCACCGGCGCGGCCTCGCGGTAAGCCTCCGGCACATCTTCGGGCAGCCCACCCATCAATTCGGCGATGGCGCTTCCGCGCTCGGCGGGCCACATCCGCAGGTCGGCAGGAGCATAGCTCGCCACCACCGCGCACATCCCGTCATCCGGTGCGGCGGTGTACGCCGCCAGCAGCGCGAGATGTCCGCCCGCCGCCCGCCCCATGATCGCCACGCGGGCTGGATCGACTCCGTAGGCTTTCGCGTTCGCCTTCACCCACCGGATCGCGGCGCGCACGTCATCGAGCGGGGCGGGCCACCGCGCCCCCAGCCGGTACTGCACATCGAACACCACGTACCCCTGCCCCGCCAGCCAGCGATCGTGCAGGCCAAAGGCATAGGCGCTCTTGTCGCCCTGGAACCACGCGCCGCCGTGCACCACGATCACCGCCGGGCGAGCCTGCCCTTCTGCAGAGGCGCGCGGCTCATAGATATCCAGCCGCAGTGGGCGGCCCTCCGGCATGGCGAACAGCACATCGCGCGTGATGCGCACCCGCGCCCGCAGCAGATAGAGCAGCGGCCCCCACAGGTCGGTGCGATGACTCTGACCAAAGCGGCGGTGGGCCTCAGCGGGAATCTGGCGCTGCCAGCCCAGCCCCAGCCCGGCGCGCATGGCATCGCTCATGGCACGGTTGACGCGCTCACGGCGGATCAGGGGCCGCAGCCCCAACCCCAACCCGATCACCCCCAGCAGCAGCCCGCGCCGCGAACGCGCCTGCACGCTGCGCAGCACGGCCAGCGCCCCGCTGACCATGCCCAGGCCGGGATTCTCGGTTGCGATCAATTGCGCCCAGGCCAATCCCCGGCGCGGATACACGGGGAACGACGGCCAGATGCTCAGCAGCCCCAGCCCCGCCGAGATCAAGCCCCATGCGACTGCCTTACATTTGCGCATATCGTACCTCGCTGCCCATCATTTACGCTCATTATACCATCAGCCAGGGCCGGATAAGCGCTCGCCTATGGCACGACTCCGCCGGGCGCCGCCGTCAGCGTGTCGCGGGTGACCATCGTGCCCGGCGGGATAATCACCGTCTCCGGCAGGGTGCCACCCGCCAGCAGGATGACCATCGCATCGAGCGCCACGCGCGAAAATTCCGCCCGGTTGATCGCCAGCGATCCGCGCGCGTAATAGCTGTTGGCGATATAGCTGAGCATGGTCGCCTCGGCGTCGATGCTGTAGATGCTCACCTCGTGCGGCGCGATCCCGGCGTCTTCCAGCGCGGCAATCGCCCCCAGCGACCCGGCGTCGTTGATGCTCAGCACCACGTCGAACCGGGTGCCCTCGGCCAGCACCGCCGCCACCGACGCCTGGGCAAATTCGCGCGTGCCGCCGCGCACCCGCCCAACAATCACCGCATCCGGCGCGACCTGGTGCAGGCCGTCCACCAGCCCCTGCGCCCGCGTCACGATGCTGAGCATGTCGGGGAATTCCAGCAGCAGGACTCGCGCCTGCCCGTCCTGTTGCGCCCGGATCCGTTCCCCAGCATGGCGTCCGACCATCAGGCCCATCCGGTAATCGTCTCCGCTGAGGCGCACCCCGCCATAGCTGGGAATGTTCGAATCCAGCAGCACCAGCGGCAGATTGGCCTGCTGCACGGCAGTCAATGTGTTCGCCAGCACGGTCGAGTTCACCGGGCAGACGATCAGACCGGTCGCGCCGTCAGCCCGCGCTTTTTCGATCTGGGTAATCTCGCGGTATTCATCGGTGTTGCTGTCGTACAGCCGCAGATCGAGCGCGTAGAGCGTCGCCAGGTCACGAATCTCGCGGGCCTGCGTCGCGTGATATTCCGTTTGAAGCGTGCAGGTGATGTATCCGATAAACCCGCCGTCCGCCAATGCCGCCCGCGCGCGCTCCAGTTCCAGCGTACTGGGCACAATGGCCGATGACGGTGCGCTCTCGCCGGTCCTCACAGTCGGCACAAACAACGGCCCGTGAAGCTCGCCGGAAGGGCCATCGGAGTCGTTCAGTTCGGCCACCACCACGCCCATCAGGCCGGCGACCACTGCCAGCACCAGCCCGGCCATACCCCACAGCACGCGCTGCCGCCAGCGCTGCCAGAGTCCGGGTTTCGCCTGGCGCAGCACAGGCCGCGTGATGAACTGCCCCACCCGGCTGGGACTGCGCCCCAGCACAAACAGCAGGTCATCGCGCATGTCGGTTGCCGTCGGGTAGCGGCCCTCCGGCTTCTTGGCCAGTGCCCGCAGAATCACCCCTTCGACCTCGCGCGGGATAGCGCTGTTGAACTGGCGCGGCGGGATAGGTTCGCGCTCAAGCTGCTGGTAGATGGTGGTCACCAGGTCGCCATATTCGCTGCCGAAGGGAGTGCGGCCCGTCAGCATCTGGTAAAAGATGACGCCCAGGCTGTAAATGTCGGCGCGCGCGTCGAGCGGCTCGCCGCGCAGTTGTTCCGGGGCCATATACAGCGGCGTGCCGATGATTGTGCCCGTGCGCGTGATCTCCGCCGAATCGCCGATGATCTTGGCCAGGCCAAAATCGGTCAGCAGCGCGTTGCCCGCGTCGTCCAGCATGATGTTGCCGGGCTTGATGTCGCGGTGAATGACACCCTTGCTGTGGGCATAGGCCAGCCCTTTGCTGATCTGCCCGAACAGGTCCACCGCGCGGTTGAGTTCCAGCGGCTCGCCGTTCACCAGCAGGTCGCGCAGCGATCCACCCGGCAGCAGGCGCATTGCAAGATACGCTTCGCGCGCGGTCACGCCGTAATCGTAAACGGGTAGGATGTGGATATGCTCCAGCCCGGCGATCAACTCCGCCTCTTGGGTGAAGCGCTGCTGGAAGTTGGTGTAGTTCTCAGCCTCGACCCCCAGCGGAATGATCTTGAGCGCGACATCGCGGCTGACCGAGGGCTGGTACGCGCGGTACACGGTCGCCGTGCCGCCCTGCCCGATCCGCTCGCGGATGATGAAGTCGCCCACTGTGCGACCGATATAGGGGTCTGCTACCATGCTGTTGCCTTCCCCCAGGACCTCGGCGACTGATTAAAGGTCACCAGGACTCGCCCTACGATCATTCACGTCCACAACCCTCACCACAGCCGCTGCACCGGAACATCCGCCGCCAGCAGCCAGCTTTCGCACCGCCGCACTGCCGCCTCCGAGCCAAACGCCGCCACCGGCACACAGTGGAACAATCCGCGCTCCACGTGCAGCAGGCAGTATCGCGGCGTGCGCACCATACGCTGCACGCGGATCAGCGGAATCTCACAACAGGCCCCGTCTGCGCCGTGCAATGTGAGGGTATGCTCATCCAGCGTGTAATACACCGGCGCAAAGCGCACACACTCACCGCGCCGCGCCACCCGGTGAATCCACAGCCAGCCGCCGATCACTGCCGCCGCCAGCACCAGTGCTGCCGTGCCGCCCACGACCAGCAGCGCCCACTCACCGTTGCGCCATGACTCGGTGAGGTAACCGATCAGCGCCGCCGTGATCACCACGCGCACAACATATCCCGCCAGGAACCGCCACCACCCCCGCCCGCGCGTGACGAACAACATCAGGTAGGCGCGCGGCGAGAGTGTGAACTCGCGGGTTGTAATCACCGCCTGGCCAGAGTCGCGTTCGCCCCCTATCCCGCCTGCCGTCGCCGCCATCACACGACCATCCCCCTCAAATATCTTTCTGCCGCTGCCCCCATTATAGCGCGCGCCCCACAGGGATCACTCTTTTGGCGGATGCCATCCCAGAGCAAACACATCAAAAGGGCTGTTTCAGTGGATGCGCACCATCTGCCCCTGATGTGCGTTGGCCATGTGATTCGGATATGAGGGCGGCGGATGACTGGCCTCACCCCCGCGCGGCCCAAACCGGGCCGCTCCGCCCCCTCTCCGAAAATTTTCGGAGAGGGGGCAGACCAAGCGCCTCCAAAAGGCGCGCAGGTCGG
>DAOUFU010000250.1:0-32986 GCA_034429275.1 Anaerolineae bacterium
CAGCCGGGCCGTGATCTACACACTGCTGGTGATCGGCGCACTGATAATTCTCATCCCCTTCGCGTGGATGGTTTCAACCTCTTTGAAGGTTGAAAAGCAGTTGTTCGAATGGCCGCCCCGCTGGATTCCTGACCCGATCGCCTTTGAGAACTACTGGAAAGCCTGGGAACAACTGGGCAGCATCGCGCCGGGACTGACCTTCTGGCGCATCATCGGCAATACGCTGTTCATCACGGTGCTGGCCATGTTCGCCGAAATGCTCAGCGCGGCGGTGGTTGCCTATGGGTTCGCGCGGTTTCGCTTCAGAGGGCGCGACACGATCTTTTTCATCATGCTCGCCACCATGATGATCCCCGCCGTGCTAACCCGCGTGCCGTCGTTCTTGATCTGGCGCGAGGTGGGCCTGCTCAACACCTACGATCCGCTCACTTTGCCTGCCTGGACGGCGTGGGGACCGGCCTATATCTTCTTGCTGCGGCAGTTTTTCCTGACTATCCCGCGCGAGATGGACGAGGCCGCGATCATCGACGGGGCCACCCCGGTGCAGATCTTCTTCTATGTGATGCTGCCGCTCGTCAAGCCGGCCTTTCTGGCGATCGGCGTGCTGGCCTTCCAGGGCAACTGGAACAACTTCCAGGGGCCGCTCATCTACCTGAACACAACCCAAATGTTCCCGCTGATTCTCTCGATCCAGTTCTTTCAGCAGTCGCTCTCGAAGGAAGCGCCTAAGTGGCACTACATGATGGCGATGGCCACCATGATGGCCGCGCCGATCCTGCTGTTGTTCTTCGCGGCCCAGCGCTACTTCATCGAAGGGCTGAATGTCGGCGCAGTGAAAGGATAGGCCGCCATGAACACATCCTTCGATGGTCGCCAGGTGGTGTGTGGGCTGGCGGCTGCTCTGATGATCGTGATGGCGGCGGGGGCCTGGAGTGTCCCGGCTATGCCCGCCGCTGCCCAGGATGAGTCGATGCGCGTCGGTCTGGTCAATCTCGATCACCTGGAATTCCTCACCGAGCCTGTCACGTTTGGCGATCAGCCGGTGGCGATCGTGCACATCTATTCGGAGTATCCCGACTACGAATGGGTCGATGCGGCAGGCGAGGGAATCGCAGCGGTGGATGATGTGGCGCGTGCGGCGCTGGTCTACCTGGAACATTACCGGCAGACCGGGGATGCCCGCGCGCTTGATCTGGCGCGGCTGTGCCTGGACTTCGTGCGCTACATGCAGACCGAAGACGGCTGGTTCTACAACTTTGTCACCGATGCCGCCGGGACCATCAACACGCAGGGGACAACCAGCTACAAGACGCTCACGGGATGGTGGGCGATGCGCGGGCTGTGGGCGCTCTCCGAAGGCTACCGTGTCTTCAAAGACGTTGATCCGGCCTACGCCGCCGATCTGCAGGCCGCCTACCTGCTCACCGAGCACGCGCTGGCCGGCGAGGTGCTGCGCAATTTCGGCACCTACAGCCAGCTTCATGGTTTCTCGATCCCGGCGTGGATTCCCGGCGGCGCGGCAGATGTCTCGTCGGTGATGCTGCTGGCGCTCACCAGCTACTACCGCGCCCATCCCAACCCCGACACCCAGGCGCTGATCGAGCACATCGCCAGCGGAGTCAGCGAATACGTGTTGGGCGACAGTGCCACTTACCCGTTTGGGATGCACCCGGTGACGACCAACGCGCCCGGCTACTGGCACGCCTGGGGCAGCCACATGGTGCACGCGCTGGCCGAAGCGGGCGCGGCGCTCAACCGCCAGGACTGGATCGACTCGGCGGCCTACGAAGCCAACACCTTCATGATGCGGCAGCTTGCTTTCGAGCGTATCCGCGAGATGGGCATCCTGCCGCGCCGCCTGGGGCAGATCGCCTATGGGACCAATATGCTGGTCCAGGGCTACATGGCGCTCTACCGCGCGACGGGCGAAGCACAATACGCGCGCTACGCCGGGCTGGCTGCTTCGTGGTTCTTCGGCAACAACATGGCGGGCGTCCCGGTGTATGATGCGGAGACCGGGCGCTGCTTCGATGGAATCGAGGGGCCGGTAGCGTGGCGAGTCAACCGCAACGCCGGGGCCGAGTCCACGATTGAGGCGCTGATGGCGCTTCAGGCAGTGCACCAGGACCCGATCGCCGCGCGTTACCTGGATTACCGCGAGGTGGCGGTGCGGCCCTACGTGCGTGTCGAGGCCGAGTCGGGCCAGCCCGCTGCCGGTAAACCGGACTTCCGCGAGCGCGACTGGACCGGCGAAGCCTACTTCAGCTTCGGCAAGTACTATAGTCTCGGCGCGGGCGATGTGCTGGACATCCCGTTTGAGGTCCCCGAAGCGGGCGACTACTGGCTGTATATCGCTCACCAGCGGCAGGCCATCGCCAGTGAGGAAACCACGCTGGTCGCCACGCGCGCCCCTGCTCCCCCTGTGATCGATGGTGTGCTCGACGAATGGGCGGATGTGCCGGTCTTTTCGGCTAATACCGCGCGCCAGTTCTTGCGCGGCGCGGCCTTGTGGCGCGGCCCAGAGGTGGACAGCTTCGAGGTTCAGATCATGTGGGATGACCAGAACCTCTACCTGGCGGCGAGCGTGCGCGACCCGGTGTTTGAGCAGCCGCAGATCGGCCCCTCGGTGTGGAGTTATGACGCACTGTGGGGGTATATCGACGGGGATGGGCGCGGACAGCGGCTGAGCGCAAAATTCACGCTGGCACAGACGCCCGATGGTCCTCAGGTGTGGGACTGGATCGCGTCTACCTGGTTCCCCAACGCCGAACTGGCGTGGAAAGCGTTTGAGACGGGCGGCGGCTACATCTACGAAGCCGCGCTGCCGTTCCGCTCGCTGCGCGTGCGGAATGTGGCGGCGGGCCAGCGGCTCGGAATCGAGATCGGGCGCGGCATCGGCGGCGATTCGTTCCTCGATCTCACCGGGGCCGATCCCGACTCCGCGCAGAATCTCGCCCGGCTGATCCTGGTCAACGCGCTCAGCGACCTGGATGACATGGGCGGGGCGGAAGCGGTGTTGGGCGGCAGTGCGCGGGCGCTGGCAATTGGCGTCTCGCTGGATGGTGGTGAGCAGATGGTCGTGCCCGGCAATACCGCACCCGACCCCCGCTACCTGTGGCTGGATCGAGTCGGGCCGGACTCTGTGTGGCTCGATGCGGGTGCGCACACGCTGCGCGTGACCTATGCCGGATCGGAACCCCTGCGCCGCGTGGATGTGGACGGCTTCCTCATCCAGCCGGTGGTCGCACAGCGGACCTTTGAAGGCCCCGATGGCGCGCGGCTGATCCTGACCTACGACACACGTTCGGGCGCTGTCACACTGGTCGAAGAATGACGATGCGAGCAGCAGGGGCCGTAGTTTGGGACACGGTGTGTGATTGGTATAACGGCATGGTCGGGCTGGCGGCGATGAACTTCGTGTGGCTGATGCTCAGCCTGACGGTGGTCTTGCTGCCGCCCGCCACTGCCGGAATGTATGTGGTGACTCACAGCATCGCACACGGCACAGGCGCACACTTCAGCGATTACTGGTCCGGGATGCGGCAGTATGCCTGGATCAGCTATCGCTGGGCGCTGGTGACCGTTTCCGCCGGGGCGGTGTGGGCGGTATGTTTCCGCTTCTACGGCGCGGTCGCCAGCGATCTTGGCGTGGTCGTCCAGGCTGTGTTGGTGACGGTCGGCCTGGTGGGGCTGGCGGTGCAGCTCTATGTCTGGCCGTTTTTGATGGAACAGCAGGACAAAACGCTGCGGCTCGCGCTGAAAAACGCGCTGTTTCTCAGCCTGGCCAACCCGGTTTATGCCCTGGCCCTGTTGGCTATTGTGGCGCTGGTGCTGCTCTTCAGCCTGTTCACCATCCTGCCGATCGCTGTGTTTGCCACCAGCTTCGTCGCGCTGCTGGGCAGCAGGGCAGTCGTCGAACGCCTGGCCACGTATGGCAAATGATCCAACTTTATCCATTCAGGAGATGTGCAATGACCTTACAACTGGTTCGTTACCCCGGCAACCCGGTGCTGGTGCCTTCGCCCTTCAACGCCTGGGAAACGGATAATGTATTCAACGCGGCGGCAGTGCGACATAACGGCCTGGTCTATATGCACTACCGCGCCCAAGGGCTGGACCGTATCTCGCGGATCGGGTGCGCCATCAGCAGCGATGGGTATCACTTCAACCGCATGGCAGAACCGGTGCTCTCGCCAGCCACCGAGTTTGAGTCGTTTGGCGTCGAAGACCCACGCATCACCGAGCTAGAGGGTGTGTTCTACATGCTCTATACCGCTTATTCGCCGCATGGGACACGGGTCGCGCTGGCTCGCAGCACGAATCTGATCACGTGGGAGCGGATGGGCATCGTCTTGCCCGACGAAGACAACAAAGACGCCGTGCTGTTCCCGGAAAAGATCGGCGGGCGCTATGCCATGTTCCACCGCCGCCCGCCGGATATCTGGCTGGCCTATTCCGATGACCTGCTGCACTGGACCGATCACCAGATCATTATGCGACCACGCCCCGGCCTGTGGGATGGCGTGCGCATCGGGGCAGGCGGCCCGGTCTTCAAAACACCCTGGGGATGGCTCAACATCTATCACGGGTTCGACGAAAGGCGCGTCTACTGCCTGGGTGTCGCGCTGCACGACTTGCACAACCCGGCGACAATCCTCAAGCGGCAGGATGAGCCGGTGCTGTGCCCCAAGGGACCGTTCGAGGAATGGGGCGATGTGCCCAACGTGGTCTTCACCTGCGGTGGGGTGGAGACCGAAGACGCCTACCTCGTCTATTATGGAGGCGGCGATCATGTGATGTGCGTCGCCTCGGTGAGCAAGGCCGATGTGCAGGCATTCGCCCAGGGATTGTGAGGCGGCCCGTAGAGACCGGCTCAACCATGCAATCGCCGATCGTTGATCGTGCGGTAGGGGCCGCGCTGGATGTGCTGCGGCACAATGCGCGCGGCCCTGACGGCACACTTCCCCGCACGGCGGGATGGGGCTACCCCGAAGCGTACACGCGCGACCTGATGATGGCAGCGCCCGGCATCCTCGTATCGGGCGATGCCGCGTTGGTCGATTCGCTGCGAAGGGTGCTCGAAGCCCTCGCCCGCCATCAGTCGCCGCTGGGGCACATCCCCGGCCTGGCCAACGATCCGCGCGACCGGGGGTCCAGCGATACGACGCCGCTGTTCCTCGTCGGACTGGCGCTTTATCGGCAGCACACCGGCGAAGCGGACTTTCTGAACGATGCCGCCGGGCGCGCGCTGGGCTGGCTGGCGCATCAAAGCCCGGATGACCGGGTGATCGTGGCGCAGCAGCCGACCAGCGATTGGCGCGATGAGCAGTGGGTGTTGGGCTATGGGCTGTATGTCAACGCCCTGGTCTATGCGGCGCTGCGCTTGTGGGGCCAGCATGAGCGGGCGGATATTCTGCGGGACCGTATCAACCGCCCCGTGATGGTGAGCGGGAGCAAGCCTGCGCATGTCCTGGAAGGGCTGGCGTTGCCGGACCGGCCCTATTATGCGCTGTGGTCCTACAAGGTGCTCTATAGCGCGCGGTTTGACCTGCTGGGCAACTGCCTGGCGATTGTGTTCGGCATCGCCCCGCCGGACAAAGCTCGCGCAATCCTCGACTGGGTGGAGCAGTCGTGCGCGGCGCTGCGGGCAAGCGGTGCATTGGCGCTCGACCTGCCGCCCTGCCTGATCCCGACCATTCAGCATCACGACCCGGACTGGGTTCCCCGCTATGAGCAGTTCAACCTGCCGGGCAGGTATCACAACGGCGGCGTGTGGCCGTTCATCGCCGGGTGGTATGTCGCTGCGCGAGCGGCCTCTGAGCAGGATGCCCGGCCCACCCTTGAGGCGTTGGCACGCCTGGCTCGCCCGGCACAGCGGGCCTCGCTCGATTTTGGGTTCAACGAATGGTTTTCGGCCCCGGACGGTTTGCCGCGCGGCGAAGACTGGCAGACATGGTCCGCTGCCATGCTGATCTATGCGGCGGCCTGCGTGCGGCAGAGTGCCACCCCGTTTTTCGAACGGATGTAGGCACACCGGGTTGCAGGATCGCTCACCGCTCACCGCGTTGCGTAGTGGCATAACCGCGCGCCGCGGTCTATAATCCCGCCGCACTGTCATTCCAACGGAGCGCTGCCAGGTTGTGCTGTGCTTAAGAGCACCGTTCGGCTTGGGAAGGACGAGGCAAGGAGTCATCCAGTCAAAGGGCGCGTGATGCGATCGAAAGCGAGCTTGAAGGGTCTTATCCCCCTGGCCATGCTCATCGTTTTATCGGGGTATTGGGGATACTTTCATCTCTCACCACAAGTCTCGCCGGAGAATCGCAGCGCGGCTGTTTTCTCGCACCGCCTTCAAAGCGATCCCGAAGCGCCCTATGCCTTGAGTTCTCTTTCTGTGTTCAAGGGGCAGGACTATGTCTATGTGGATCACCCCGGAACCCCTGTGCAGCTCATCGGAACGGGGATATATGCATTAACCTATCCCTACACGGCGCTGGCGGGGGAAGATTTCTTCCAGTTCCACCTGGCGCATCAGTGGGTATTCCTGGTGCTCGCCAGGGCATTCCTGCTGCTGACCAGCCTGGTGTGTGTCTGGATGCTCTTCCATCACGCGCTGCCCTTGCATACCCGTTCAGACTATCTCGCAGCGTCAGCGGTCGCCTGGTCTTTCTACGCCTTCTTGCCTGCGTCCCTCGCTTCGCTTGCCTATTGGTCCCATAATTCGTTCGCTTTCCCTTTTGGGACGCTGCTTCTTCTGAGCATGGGCGCGACGGTCCAGAAGCGAGCACACCTCACCTGGAGCACCTTCGGGATGCTCGGTTTTGCGGCAGGCATCCTCACCGCCATTCAAATCTATTTCGCTACCTGGGTGATTGGCCTCATCGTGACTGCCGTTAGCATCGCCATCCTGGAAAAGCACGGTCTGCGGCGGACCGTTGCCGCGATTGTTGTCCCCGGCCTGGCCTCTCTGGCCGGGTTTGGTATTGCGACGCTGCCCATTATTCAGCATTACGGGGGCTTTTTCCGCTGGATTCGGGCGCTTATCCTGCACCAGGGACGATATGGCAGTGGGGCTTCGGGGGTGATCTCCGGCGAGGCGTTGAGCAGCCATATCTCCGAAGTTTTTTCATCCTACCGGTTTCTGAGCGTGGCCACGACGCTGCTGATCCTTTTTGTCATCCTCTTGATGGTGCTGAATCGCAAGACCTTTTCTCAAAAACCGCCCCTCTGGGCCACCCTCTTCGGGCTGCTCATTCAAATGATCGTGACAATCCTGGCCATCCTCAAACACCCCGGCGGCAATTATATGGTGGCCATTGCCGCCCTGTGGCCGATGCTGCTCGCAAGCAGCTTTCTGGCGCTGAATCTCTCCGATCCGGTGCAGGGCAGGCTGCGCGTTCTGCTGTCGATCGCCGTACTTCTTGCGTCCGTTTATACGTTGAGCCGGGCAGTGACAGGTCATGACCAGTACCTGAGATACATTGATACCCAATTCGCCAGCGCCGATCGTTTTATCAGTGAATATGCAGAGCGCACCGGCACAACAAAGGAAGATGTCCTGGTCTTGCTCGGCTACAACAGCCTCAGCACCCGCTGTTATTACCTGTGGTTTGGCAATGACTATTCGGCGCGTGTTTTCACCCCGGAGATCGGGCGAATTTGCCCCAATGAGCTGGGCTATAACATCTGGTCGGAATCCGTGCTGCGTCCCGAAGGCGCAACGGCCAGGCTGGACGACCCCGGATTCCGGTGGGATGTCCTGATAGTCTCCGAAGAACTCTATCCCCACTACGCTCTCCCGTTTCAGGGTGGCACTGTCGCCGGGGATTTGCGTTATTTCCTCAACCCTCTGGCGAATCTCTCGCTCAACTTTGATCAGTACACGGTGAACAGCACCGGCTGGCACATGCCCGAATTCGCAGACGGTGGGCTGAGCTTTCAATGGATGTCGGAGACTCGGGCTACGCTTCCGCTCTCGCTTCAGGCAGGTCGCAATTACCGGGTGTCCTTCACGGTCTTTGCCCTGGAAACAGACGTGCTCGAAAGCCTGGCGCTGGCGGTGAACGGGGTCGAAATCGACCTGAATGCATCGCCCAGATCGTCCCACGAATATGTATTTGGGGGTATCATACCCCAGGCGGCCATTGATCCGCCGCCCGCGCAGACCGTGCTCACCTTTTCCATCGACCGAGTCAGCATCCCAACAGAGCTGGGGATCAATGATACGCGGCCATTGGGAGTCGCGTTTGACCGGCTGGAGATCTTTCCCTGGACATCCGATGAATGAAATGACCTGGAAGCGCCCTAAATGGGTGCTCTTCCTCTCGGCAGCACTGGCGGCTCTTCTACTGTTCCTGGCCTTTCGGGGCATCGACTGGCAGCAGCTTGTCGATACGCTGAGACGGGGCCGGATTGAGCTGCTCGGAATGGGTTTCGCCATCATCAGCTTCTCGGTTTTTCTGCGCGGGCTGCGCTGGCGAGGGCTGCTGGGTGCAGAACTGCGGCTGCCTGCGCCAGCCGTGTTCTGGGGTGTGAGTGTGGGGTACCTGGGCAACAGCTTTCTGCCAGCACGAGCCGGTGACCTTGTTCGCTGCACGCTGATTGGCTATCATTCGCCGATTAGCAAAAGCTATGTGCTGGCCACCCTGCTGACAGAACGAGTCATCGATACCTGTTTTTTGATTATTGTGAGCCTGGTATCGCTCTCGTTCATTCACAACCTGCCTGGCTGGATTGATACCGCCCTGTTGATGCTGACCTTTGCAGCGGTTGGCGGTCTGGGCATTTTACTGCTGGCACATCGGCTTCGCGGCGCTGCGACATCCTTCCTCGTGCGCTTGCCCCTGCCGGAAAAAGGGCGGGCGTATGCCGCTTCGGTCATGGAGCAGTTTATTCGCGGCACGCAGGCCTTCCAGCACAGGCAGCGCCTGATTGTTTTCCTGGGCTTCACCGCGATCATCTGGTCGTGCGACATGCTCTCGATCCTGGTGATAGCGCAGGCTTTTGATCTGACGCTGACCGGGTTCCAGGCCTTTTTTCTACTCGCGGCATTGGGGCTGTCGAGCGCGGTGCCTTCGACCCCCGGATATGTCGGCGTATACCAGTTTGTAGCGGTGACGGTTCTGGAGCCTTTCGGTATCGCGCGGGCCGATGCGCTCGTTTTTATCCTGGCCTTTCAGGGGATTTCATACCTGGTCTTTATCCTGTGGGGAACGATCGGGTTGTGGAGACTGAACAATGGACAAGCAACCAATTATCGATCACTTTGATCACATCGCGCCCCAACGGTCCAGATGGTTTCGCCGTAACCGGATATATCACCAGCAGATCATCGATGCGTGCCGACCGTTCATCGACCCCAACACGCGAATCCTCGAACTGGGATGCAGCACGGGCGAACTGCTAAGCAGCCTCAATCCTTCGGACGGACTGGGGATAGACATCAGCCCCGCCTCGATCGCAGCAGCCCAGAAGCAGTATCCCCATCTCCGTTGGCTGTGCGCTGATGTAGAAGACTTGCCCGCCTCGCTGTTTCAGGAACCGCCGTTTGACTTGGTGATCCTTTCCGACCTCATCGGCTACCTGGATGATGTCCAGGTGACTTTGCAGAGCCTGCACGCCCTGCTGCACCCCCGGTCGCGCGTGGTGATTTCGCTGTGGAACTGGGTCTGGCGACCGGCCTTGCAGGTGGGCGAATGGTTGAGACTCAAAGCGCCGGATTTGTTTGTCCGGCAGAACTGGCTGTCGGTCAACACCGTCAAGAACCTGCTCGTCCTGGCCGATTACGAAGTCCTGCAGACGATCCCTGGGTTGTTGTTCCCCTACCACATCCCCGGCCTGACGCCTCTCATCAATTCGCTGGCCGGAGCGCCGCTGCTTCAGCCGTTTTCGCTGCTCAGCACAGTGGTGGCACGCCCCAACCCGGTTGAGCAGGTCCAGCACCGCCCGGTGACCGTGGTCATCCCCACGCGGAACGAAGTGGGGAATATCGCGGCGCTGGTCGCGCGTACCCCGCAGATGGGCACCCACACGGAACTGCTGTTTGTCGATGGCAATTCGACCGACGGGACGATCGAGGCCATTCACGCGCAGATCGAAGCGCACCCGGAGCGTGACATCAAGTTCATGCCACAGGTACAGCCCCAGTCGCCCGAAGCAGACACGCCGCCCAATCTCATGCTCAAGCTGGGCAAGGGGGACGCCGTTCGCAAAGGCTTTGGGGCCGCTTCGGGCGAGATATTGATGATTCTCGACAGCGATATTTCGGTCCGCCCAGAAGATTTGCCCAAGTTTTACGATGTTCTGGCCAAAGGCAAGGCGGGTTTTGTGAACGGCACGCGCTTCAACTATCGCCAGCAAGAAGGCGCGATGCGCCCGCTGAATATGTTGGGCAATGTGTTTTTCAGCCTGCTTTTTAGCTGGCTGCTCAATCAGCGTGTGACGGATACCCTGTGCGGCACCAAGGCGCTGACGAAGCATCACTATAAAGCCATCGCCGCCAACCGTTCCTATTTTGGCGATTTTGACCCGTTTGGCGATTTCGACCTGCTGTTTGGCGCAGCCCATCTGAAGCTGCCGATCGTTGAGGTGCCTGTCCGCTACCAGGCGCGCACCTATGGCGAAAGCAAAGTGCGCGTGAGCCTGCACGGGCCGCTGTTGGGCCGGATGAGTCTCATCGCGTTCTGGCACTTCAAAGTCCGACCGTGCCTGACTCCCAAAGCGATAGGCACACTTGGGCTGATCGTTTCGCTGGTGATCGGTGTGCTGCTGAGGCGATCCGCCGGGAAGCGCTCATGAACGATTACGACTACCTGACCAGGCACCGCGCCGTTTGGGAACAAAAACCCGTCTTGCGCCGCATCTACCGCGAGCAGTTCTATTCCGTGCTGCTCGAACAGTGTGCCCCCGGCGAGCGCAGCCTGGAAATCGGCAGCGGGCCGGGGCTGCTCGGAACCATCGCCCCCCAGGTCATCCGCACCGATATTCTGCCTTCGCCCTGGATTCACTGCGCGCTCGATATGCATCACCTGCCTTTCGCCGACGGGACGTTCGACAATGTGCTCGGCCTCGATGTGCTGCATCACTTCAACGCGCCGGTGGCGGCCCTGCACGAGATCAGCCGTGTGCTGCGACCGGGCGGGCGGCTGGTATTGATCGAACCCTGGATCACCCCGTTCTCCCGGCTGGTCTATACCTATCTGCACCAGGAAGACTGCGACCTTTCCGCGCGCCCCTGGCAACCGGATTTCAAGATGTCGGACACCACCAAACAGGCGTTTGATGGCAATGCCGCCATCCCCTATCTGCTGATCACCAGGGGCCAGCTTTCGATCCCCGGCTTGCAGCTTCGCACGCTCAAACGCTTCAGTTTTGTCACCTATCTGCTGAGTTTTGGATTCAAGCCGGTTTCGCTGCTGCCGTCGTGGTTGTACCCGGTGCTCTACAGGGTCGAAAAGGCCACACAGCGCGCCTGGGAACCGCTGGCCGCACTGCGAGCGCTCATCGTGTGGGAGCGCACCGCGCGCTGACGGTTTTGGGGAACAACCCGAAACGGTAAACATCGGCATACTGCGACACTGGCGGGAAAACGGCACAGCGCGGTCTGTCATTCCCCCCTTTCCCTCGTGAATCTCATTTTCGGGGCCTGAGGCTGCGGGACGCTGCCCTCGCGATTTTGCCCCCATTATGAAACGCACCCATTCCTGGGGATAGATTGACTCGCGTGTTTGAATGGATATATACTGGGAACAAGTGGACTATGCCACTCTATACCAGATTAAGCCAGCATGCACCTGGATTGGGTTTTTGGGATAAAAGTTTGCCGATATAGAGTTAAAGGAGTCGCCTCTGAACGAATCCCCCGTCTTGCCCCCAATACGAAATGCCGGATACAAGCACTCCATGGAGAGTAAAATGAAGCGCACCCTACACTTTTTATTGATCGTGGCCCTGGCGTTTGGCCTTGTCGGAGCGATCGGTCTGAGCAAGCAGGCCAGCGCCCAGGAAGCGCCGGTGGGCACCTGGTTTGGCACCTGGCCCTATGTCCTCCCCCCTGAACACAGCTTCAATTCGTGGGTCACCAATGGCGGCCTGGAGACCAACCTCGGCGCAGGGTTCCGCAGCTATGTTGAACTGCCGATGGCCTTCTACATGTGGGCGACCGGCGAATACCTGCCGCTGCTGGCCGAGTCCTGGGGTTTCTCGGAAGATACCACCTATTACTGGACCAAAATCCGCGAAGATGCCAAATGGAGCAACGGGGACCCGGTCACTGCCGATGATGTGCTGGCGACCTATGCCATTGGCCGCATCCTGAACTGGTCCGACTTCGCCTATATTGACCGCCTGGAAAAAGTCGATGAGAAGACGGTCAACTACATTTTCTTACCGGATAAGCAGTCGCTGCTTGCCGAACGCCTCATTCTGAAGAACTACATCCGCCCTGCGGCGACCTATGGTGAACTGGCTGCCAAAGCCCAGGCGCTCTATGACGCGGGCAAGACCAAGGATGACGCCGAGTGGACGGCCCTGATCGATGAGATCAACGCGTTCCGCCCGGAAGAACTGCTCGCCTCCGGCCCGTATACCTACACGATGGACGATGTGGGCGATGCCTACATGACCCTGCACTGGCAGCCGAACAGCATTTTCTCCGGCTCTGTGAAGTTCGGTGAAATCCGCATCTGGGCGGGCGAGACCGAAGTCACTACGCCGTTGGTGCTCAGCGGCGAAATCGCGCACGCTACCAATGTCTATCCTCCCTCGACGCTGGATGCATTTGCGGCAGCCGGGATCAACACGGTCTCTATCCCGCGTGGATATGGCCCGGCCCTGCTGTTCCAGCATGATGTGTATCCTTGGAACATCACCGAAGTTCGCCAGGCCACGGCCCTGATCATTGACCGCGAAGAAAACGCGTTCCTGACCAACGGCCTCGGCGCGACTGCGACCGTCTACATGAGCGGCCTGGCCGACTCGAGCGTGCCAATGTGGATCAAGCCGGAAGTGATCGACCAGCTAGACCGCTACGAGTTCAACCCGGAGCGTGCCGCCGAACTGCTGAACAGTGTCGGCTTCACCAAGAACGCCGACGGCAAGTGGGCAGATGCCAACGGCAATGTCATCAAGGGTGAATTCAAGTTCCCCGCCGAATTCAATGACTTCGCCGGCATGGCGCTGAACGCCACCGAGCAGATGAACGAGTTCGGGTATGACATCACCGCGCGCGCCATCCCCTGGCAGCAGTGCGCCGATGACATCCGCAACGGGGCCTTCGAACTTTCGGTATGGAGCTGGTCGAGTGCCTCGCCCTTTGCCGCTCGCCAGTTCTTTGGCCCCATTCAGCGCTTCAACTACGTCGGGCTGACCCAGGGTCAGAAGGGCATGAACTTCCCGATGGAGTTTGAGTGGAACGGCGAGATGATCGATCTCAACCAGATGATCAACGACAGCAGCGCCGGTCTGGACATCGAGAAGCAGCGCGAAGTGGCCAGCGAGGTCGCGCTGATCATCAACAAGTTGATGCCCTACATCCCGCTCAACATGTTGATCAGCGTCGAGCCGTTCAATACCAACCTGATTGACGGCCTGCCCGCCCCCGACGATCCGATCCTTCAGAACCCGTCGGGCACGGATCATTTCGTCATCTACACCCTGCTGACCGGGGTGCTCAGTCCGAAATAAGGGACGTATCGCCTGTTTGTGACGCCCGGACGGGGAATCCCCCCGTCCGGGCCAGGTTTACCCTTTTGACCGCGTCACCACAAGCCAGGATGCCCACAGGATACCCTCATGGACATGACAGCCGCACCCGAGGCCACTGCCACCGCCGGACCGCCCATCCTGAAATCGCTCAAGCGCGTTGCCGAGAGTTACACGACTCGCGTGGTTGTTCAGGGTATGCTCACGCTATGGGCCGTCACTACGTTTACCTTCTTCCTGATCCGCCTGATGCCGGGCAACCCCATCCAGATCAAAATCGACCAGCTCATGGACCAGCGGCAACTGACCTATGAAGAAGCGCGGCGGGCCGCCGCCGGGCTGTACGACTTTGATCCTGATGCCCCGCTGATGGAGCAGTACCTCGATTACATGGGTAACCTGGCCAAAGGCGATCTGGGCAAGTCCATTCTTTCGGCAGGGACGCCGGTGTTCGACCAGATCAAGCGGTATTTGCCCTGGACTCTGTTCAGCGTCGGCATCGGCCTGCTGATCAGCTTCACGGTGGGTGTGCTGATGGGTATGGCCATGGCCTACTGGCGAGGCGGCCTGCTCGATAACATCATGACAGCGCTCGCCTCGATCATGTACGGTGTGCCCGATTTTGTGATCGCGCTGCTGCTGCTCATGGTGGCCGGGGTCCAGCTTGAGCTTTTCAAAATGGAGGAAGTGATGGGCGGCATCGGCCAGAATGTCACGGCTGGCCTGAACGCAGCCTACATCAAGGACCTTTTCCAGCACGCCGCGCTGCCGATCATCACCTATGTGTGGACGACCGTCGGCGGTTGGATTCTGACCATGAAAAGCAGCACGATCTCCACCCTGGGCGAGGACTACATCACGGTGGGCAAGGCGCGCGGCTTGCCCGAACGGCGCATCCTGGTCGCTTATGTCGGGCGAAATGCCATGCTGCCCCTGATCACCCGGCTGGCCATCAGCATCGGGTTTGTGGTGGGCGGCAGCGTCATCATTGAAACGATCTTCCAATACCCCGGCCTGGGCCGCCTGCTGTTCACCGCCATCAGCAGCCGCGACTATACCACCATGCAGGGCGTCTTCCTGACCATTGCAGCGGCAGTCGTCTTCTCCAACATCATGGCCGATCTGTTATTCGGACTGCTCGATCCCCGCGTGCGGGTCGGAGGGCAAAAATGACCGGATTGAACAATGCCATTGGATTCGGCGCCGCAGCGACATGGACCGGCCTGATCATCGGCCTGGCCTGCGGGTTGATTCCACTCGTGCTCGGCCTGCGCAATCGCATCATCCGGCACGCCATCATCGGCTTCGTCGCCTGCCTGTTTGGGGGATTTGCTGCCGGTATCTGGGGCGGCCTGGTGATGGTGGTGCTCGCCAGCGCCGTTGTGATCTCGTATATGTACGTGGACCGGCAGGACCCCTTTACCTCCAGGGCCTCGATTGAAGATGTGAACTTCGAAGAGTCGAACCTGGATTTCTTCATCCGCCGGATGGCGGGGTTAGGTCGTTCGACACGGGCCGCTACCCATGCCCTGGTGCGCAATAAGGCCGGGTTCATCGGGTTTCTGGGGCTGCTGTTTTTCTTCCTGATGACGGTGTTTGGTCCCCTGCTCATTGAGTACGACGGCAGCACCCACATGGAGCGGCGCAAGCCCGGCGCGGCGACCCTGTATGACGGCCCCTCGCGCGAACACCCGCTCGGCCTGGATTGGCAGGGCCGCGATGTGCTCTCTCATGTTGTGTACGGCGGGAAAAACCTCATCGTTGTTTCGATAGAGGCCGGGCTGGCGACGACGGTGGTGGCGGTCATCCTGGGAGCGCTGGCCGGTTTGCTGGGCGGCTATGTCGATCAGTTCCTCTCGGCCCTCTCGAATTTCTTCCTGACCGTGCCGTCTTTCCCGTTGCTGCTGGTGCTGGCGAGCATCATCAATTTCGACAGGTTGTCCTATCTCGCCCTGTTATTTGCTGCGCTCTACTGGCCCACCCTGATGCGTGCCGTGCGGGCGCAAGTCTTCAGCCTGCGCGAGCGCGATTACGTTCAGGCGGCCATCGCGCTGGACCTGGGCCTGTTCCACATCATCTTTCGCGAAGTGCTGCCCAACATGATCAGCTACATCGTGGTCAACATGATCTTCACCATTCGCAGCGCCATGTATAACATCGTCGGGCTGGTGTTCCTGGGCATGGTGCCGATCAAAGAGCCGGACTGGGGTGTGATGATTTACTTCGGACGCAGCCGGGGCGCGATCTTCAGCCCGGATGCCGCCAGTATGCTGATCTCCCCCATCATTGCCATCGCGTTGTTCCAGCTCTTTCTGGTGTTGTTCACCCGCTCGCTGGAAGAAATATTCAACCCGCGCCTGCGTCAGGGGCTTTAAAGGAAAGGTTCCATGAGCGAACAACAAGTTGTCCTCAGCGTTCAAGACCTTTCCGTGAACTATCTGACTCATCGCGGCCCCTTGCAGGCGGTGAGCCGGGTCTCGTTTGACCTGCATAAGGGCGAAACGCTCGCGCTGATGGGTGAAAGTGGCTGCGGCAAATCGACGCTCAACCTGGCCCTGATGCGCTTGCTGCCCAGCAACGCCAGAGTGCCCGCCGGGAAGATCGTCTATACCCAGCGCGATGGGTCTTCCGTCGATGTGCTGAAGATGTCCCCCAATTTGCTCCGGCACTTCCGCTGGTCGGAATGCTCGATGGTGTTCCAGGCCGCGCTGAACTCGCTCAATCCGGTGATCCGTGTGCGCGATATGTTCTACGATACGGCGCGCGCGCACGGCGAGACCAACCGGCGGCGCGTGCGTCAGCAGGCGCTGGAGTTGTTCCGCAAAGTGCGGCTGGACCCGGAGCGCGTGTTCAACGCCTATCCGCACGAGTTAAGCGGCGGGATGCGTCAGCGCGTGCTCATCGCGCTGGCCCTGCTGCTCGACCCGCAGATTGTGATCCTGGATGAGCCGACAACAGCGGTCGATATTCTCACCCAGCGCACGATTATTGACGTGCTGCTGACCCTCAAAAAAGAACTGAACTTCAGCATCATCTTCATCAGCCACGATCTTTCGGTGGCAGCGGAGATGGCAGACACGGTCGCCACCATGTACGCGGGTGAGATCGTCGAATTTGGCCCCGTCAACGAGATGTTCTACCGCCCGCGCCACGCCTATACGCTGGGCCTGCTCGAAGCGATTCCAAGACTCAGCGCGGGAGCCGAAGAACTGACCAGCATCGCCGGCAGCCCGCCCGACCTGGTTGAGCCGCCGTCCGGCTGCAAGTTCCATGTCCGGTGTCCGTTTGCCACCGCCCAATGCAAACAAGCCCTGCCGCCGTTGGAAGCGGTCGGTGACCATCATTATGCTGCCTGCTGGCACGCCGACCAGGTATACGCCCAGGCCCTCGAATTCACAGGGACACGATCATGAGCCAACCGCTTGTCGAACTGCGCCATGTGGGGCGCACCTTTAAACAAGGCCGGGTGACCGTCCCGGTGCTGCAAGACATCAACCTGGCCATTGCACCCAACGAGATTCTGTGCCTGGTCGGCGAAAGTGGCTGTGGCAAAACGACCACCGGCAAGATCATGGTTGGGCTGCTGGACCAATCGGAAGGCACCGTACACTTTCAAGGTCGCCCGGTCAAGGATTATCGGGGCAAAGAGCGCACGGCCTACCGCCGCGGCCTTCAGATTGTTCACCAGGACCCTTTCGCCTCGCTGAACCCGTCGCACACCATCGGCCAGATTCTGAGCTTCCCGCTCAAGCGCCACAAGATGGTGAACGGGCGGGCGGAACTGCGCCGCCGTATCTGGGAGCTGCTCACGCTGGTCGATCTCACGCCGCCCGGTGACGTGGTGAATAAATTCCCCCACCAGTTGAGCGGCGGCCAGCGCCAGCGGGTGAGCATTGCCCGCGCGCTGACCGTTGAACCCAAGCTGATCGTGGCCGACGAAGCCGTCAGCATGGTCGATGTCAGCATCCGGGTGAGCCTGCTCAAGATGCTGCACGACCTACGCGATAAACTCAATGTGGCCATTGTGTTCATCACGCACGATCTCGCACTGGCTAAGTATTTCGCCTGGGAGGGCCGGATCGGTGTTATGTACCTGGGCCGGATGGTGGAGATCGGCCCAACGCCGGATGTGATCGCGAACCCGGCTCATCCCTATACACGCGCCCTGATCGCCGCGATCCCCGAAGCCGACCCGGAATTGACGCGCCGCAAGCAGCACATGATTCTGCGCAGCGAAGACATTCCGAGTCTGACTAACATCCCGCCCGGCTGCGCCTTCCATACGCGCTGCCCATTTTATGTGCCGGGCACGTGCGATACTCGCGTCCCCGTGCTCGGCCAGGCTGCCGGGTACTGCCAGGAAGTGGCCTGCATTCCACTCAGCGGGGGAGAGGGATTGCGACCCTATGCGGCCCTCAGCGGGGTGAAAGAGTCGATGCCGGGATGAGCGGCGATCCGAAGCTAGACGTTTTGCGGGGTTTTTTTCGGATCGGCGTGTTCATCGGGCTGTGCGGCTTTGTGATGATCTTTTTCCAGCCGCGCAACAGCCCGGAATTCGTGCTCAGCGTTTGCAGCACCCTGATCGGTGGGGCGCTGATGTTGGGCGTGATCATTGTGCTGCGTTTTTCACGGCGAGAAGGGCAGAAATGATGCGGTTCGCGCCCCATGTCTCGGCAGCTATGATGGAGGCGGCGTTCTGGCTGGAGCGCGCGCCCGATCCTGACGCGCCGCTGCTTGGGCCGGAGCAGATCGCCGCCTTCAACGCGCGGGTCTACGAGGTGCTCGGCATTCCGCCGGTGCTCGATCTGCCCGACAGTCTGCCACGCGCCGAGGTAGAGGCGCTCATGCGTGCCTATCTGCCCACGGCGACGCGCTATAACGCCGAGGGCCAACCCATCGAGCCGGAGGTTTTCGAGCGGGCGCTGACCAGGCTGAGCGAAGGACTGCCGGAACAGATCGCCGTGCATTTTGGCATAGCGACGCGGCGAGTCTCTGTCCGCGCCTTCCCGACGCTGGGTGTGATCACCGCCCGCCCGTATGAATATGCGCTGGATCGCCTGCAAGAGACCACCATTGATCCGGGGAGTCCGGTGGCGATGGTGGTCATCACGCCTGATGAGCGGTGGACATTTGGCCTGACGCCGCTGTACTGGGGATGGATCCCGCTGGAAGCCGTCGTCCCGGTTCGGCGCGAGGACGCCGCTTCTTGGGTGACCGCCGAGCCGTTCGTCGTTTCCACAGCCTCGCGGTCGGGGCTGGTCACGGTGGGAACGGGGCAGCCGCTCGACGTGCAGATGGGGACTCGCCTCCCTCTGGCCGGAGAAACCCCCGATATCCTCCGGGTGGTCGTGCCATCCTCGGCAGAGCCAGATGGAGAGTGGCGAGTGCACGCAAACGGGCGCAGGGAAGATTTCGCGGTGGGCTGCCTGCCGCTGACGATCCGGACCCTGCTTACGCAGGCTTTCAAACTGCTGGGCGAACCCTATGCCTGGGGCGGGTCGCGGATGGGAATCTTCGGGCGCGACTGTTCGCGGTTCATTCAGGATGTGTATGCCACTGCCGGAGTGTATCTGCCGCGCAATGGCGACCAACAGGGACGTGTGGGCCGTGCCACGGTCGAGTTCCGCGAGGACATGGATGACTCCACCCGGCAGGCGCGGCTGGTGGAGCAGGTGTTGCCCGGCGCGATACTCGAACTGCCCGGTCATGTCATGCTCTATGTGGGCCACGTTGATGGCCGCCCCTACGCCATTCACGATACCAGTTCCGGTGAGTTTTCCGAAGTGATTGTGTCCGATCTCTCTTTGGGTGCCGAACGATCCGCCGGGACGCTGCTTCGCCGGTTGAGTCGCGCGGTTGAAGTTGCATAGAATCGCGGGGTTTACGGATTATGAGAAAACACGATTCTCCCGTCCCACTGTACGTTCAGATCAAAGACTACCTTCGGATGAACATCCAGAACGGGGTGTTTGAGGTCAACCAGCGTATTCCTTCAGAGCGACAACTGGCCGAGCAGTTCAGCGTCAACCGGCTGACGGTCAGCAAGGCGCTGAGCGAACTCACCCAGGAAGGGTTGATCTACTCGCGCGTTGGCAAGGGGACATACGTCAGCCCGCCCAAGATCGACCAGGCCCTGCAGTCGCTGACCAGCTTCACCGAGGACATGAACAGCCGGGGCAAAAAGGCGTCTAGCCGGGTCTTGCTGGCGCGCGTCATCCCGGCGAACAGCGAGATCGCTCGTGCGCTGACGATTCTGCCGGGGGCCGAGGTCGTGGCCATTCACCGCGTCCGCATGGCGGACGGTTTGCCGGTAGCGCTCGAACGCTCGCACATCTTCTACGCGCTGTGTCCGGGCATCCTGGAGAGCCACGATTTCAGCCGCGAGTCGCTCTACCGGGTGCTGCGCGAGGAATACCATCTGCACCTGACCCACGCCCACCAGACGATTGAAGCGGTCATCGCGGGCGAGGACGAGCAAGAGGTGCTCGAAGCGGAACCTGGGATGCCGATCTTGAGCGTGACGCGGGTGACCTACAACGAAAACGATCAGCCGATCGAGTATGTTCGTTCGTCATACCGGGGCGACCGGTACAAGTTCTATACCGTGCTGCGCAAGCTCGATTAGGGGGAAACGTGACCGTCCTGAGCGGGTTGGAAGTGCTGCGTGCCCATCACTACGCACCGCTGGCCGGGCAGCGCGTGGGATTGATGACCAATCCGAGCGCCGTTGACCGCGCCCTCACCAGTGCGTACCGGCTGCTTTCGTCCGCGCCGGAGGTGAGCCTGAAGGCACTGTTCGGCCCGGAACATGGATTTGCCGGTGCCGCCCCGGATGCCGAACACATCGCTTCGGCGGTTGATCCGCACACTGGCCTGCCGGTGTACAGCCTGTATGGGCAGCACCTGCGGCCCACTCCCGCCATGCTGAACGAGAGCGATGTGCTGGGCTGCGACATTCAGGACATCGGGGTGCGCTACTATACCTACACCTGGACCGTCTCCCACATCCTTGAGGCGGCGGGGGAACACGGTGTGCGCGTGATGATCCTGGATCGCCCCAATCCGCTCGGCGGCAAGGTGATCGATGGCCCACCCCTGGAAGAGGCCATGACGTCGTTTGTCGGGCGGTTTCCTGTCCCGGTGCGGCACGGCATGACTCTGGGTGAGCTGGCACAGATGATCAACGCGCAATGGAATTCTGCCCGCGCCGATCTGACCGTTATCCCCTGCGAAGGCTGGCGGCGAGATATGCTCTGGCCCCAGACGGGCCTGCCCTGGGTGCCGCCTTCACCGAACATGCCCCGGCTAGAAACGCTGTGGCACTATCCCGGCGCGTGCCTGGTCGAGGGGACGCAGCTTTCCGAAGGACGAGGCACAGCGCTGCCGTTTGAGGTTGTCGGCGCGCCCTGGATCGACGCGCTGGCGGTGGCAGACCGGCTCAACGGCGAGCCGTGGGCGGGCGCGATGGGCGCGCGCTTCCGCCCGCATACGTTCCAGCCGTTTCACAGCAAATGGGCCGGGCAGACCTGTCACGGGGTGCAGGTGTACATCACCGATGTGGAGCGCTGGCGTCCGATCGAGGTCTGGCTCGGCGTGATCGTGACCATCCGTGCGATGTATCCTGACCGGTTCGCGTGGCTGCCTGCGCATCCCGATACCGGCACGCAGCACTTTGATCGCCTGATCGGCGCAGAGTGGGTCCGCGAGCATATCGAGGACGGTGTCGCCGCGGGCCAGCCTGTCAGCGCGATCCTGTCTGCGCTCACGGCGGGATGGGCAGAGGCAAACCGCGCCTTCGCCCAGGAACGCCAGCCGTTTCTGCTCTACGACTGACGAGGAACCGCCGTGCCATCCTTCCACGACCTGGACGCAAACGAGACAATCACCCGGCTGCCCCCACCGGTGATGGACCGGCTCGCCGGGATCGTTCAGACCCACCTGGGCGAGACCTTCCCCGCGCTTGCGCTGACCGTGATCCAGGATGGCCAGGTCAGGCTAAATGCGGCCTGGGGATGGATTGATCCCGATACGCGCGCTCACCGCGTGCAGCCGGGTACCCGGTTTGATCTGGCGTCCGTCAGCAAACTCTTCACGACCAGCGCGTTTTTATCCCTGGTGAGCCAGCGACTCGCCCGGCTGGATGACCCGCTGATCCGGGTCATCCCCGAATTCGGCGAATCGGGGCCGCGCCCGCTGGATGGGGGACAGGACCCGCACAGCAAGGTCATGCTCGCGACGCCAGAGTCCGCGCGCGGCCAGCGCGCCGATCCTGCGCGTGTCACCTTCTATCACCTGCTGACTCACACTTCCGGCCAGGCCCCCTGGCGCGATGTGTTCAACGCCGCCGGTCCCGCGCCCGTCCCCCCCACGCAGCGTGATCCGATTCCGCGAGCGGAACGGTGGGCACGCGCGCTGCGCGCCCTGTGCGGCTACCCTTTTGTGGGGCAGCCGGGCGAGGGCATAGTGCGCTACAGCGACCTGGGGCTGCTGCTGCTGGGCGCGGCCGTCAGCCGCCTGCATGGGACGCCGGGCGCGCTCGATGTCGTGCTGCACGCGCGAGTTTTCCAGCCGCTTGATCTGGGCACATTGACCTTCAACCCCCTGGCAAACGGATGTGATCGACACATGATCGCCCCCACCGAAATGGACTCAAGCTGGCGGCAGCGCCGATGTTGGGGCGAAGTCCACGATGAAAACGCGTGCGGCGTGGGCGGTGTGGCCGGTCATGCCGGGCTGTTCGGCACGGCGCGCGATGTGGCCGCCTTCGGACAGGCGTGGCTGGAGGGCGATCCCCGGCTGGGCATCGATCCGGCGCTGCGGTGCTTTGCCACCCGGCAGCACGAAGAAACCGACGGGATGCGGCGCGGCCTCGGCTGGATGATCAAGGCACACCAGGACTCCTCCGCCGGGGATCGGTTCAGCGCCGATTCGTATGGGCATACCGGTTTCACCGGCACGTCGCTGTGGATCGATCCGGAGCGAAAGCTGGTGGTTGCGTGCCTGACCAATCGAGTCTATCCGGGCCGCGAGAAACCCGGAATCCATGCCTTTCGGCGCGCGCTGCACGACGCTATCGTCCAGGCATGAGGCCGATTCGCGGCCAGGGCGCGCAAAAGGGAGTATCAGATGGTCTATGTGATGGGCATCGACGGCGGAGGAAGCACAGTGCGCGTGGTGATCGCATCGCGCGACCTGGCGATCCACGGGCAGAGCGAAGGCCCGACCGCTAACCCGGCAGGCGTGGGGGCCGACACTGCCGCCCAAACCATTCACCGGGCAATGCACACCGCCCTGGAGTCTGCGAGCCTGGCGGCAGATCAAATCGCGGCAGTGGGAATCGGGATAGCGGGTGCGGCGGCCTCTCATTCCGCCGGGTGGCTGCGGGCAGTGGTCGAGGTAGTCACTCCACAGGCGCGCATCGTTCCCAGCGCCGATTACGAGATCGCGCTGGTAGGGGCATTGGGCAAGCGCGAAGGGGTCCTGGTGCTGGCCGGGACGGGCAGCCTGTCCTACGGCATCAATGAATCGGGCGAGACGGCGCTGGTTGGTGGATGGGGCTATCTGCTCGATGACGCCGGGAGCGGGTACTGGATCGGCATCCGCGCGCTGGAAGCGGTCGCGCGGCAGGCCGATGGGCGCGGCACGCAGACGGCGCTCACTCCGGCGCTGCTCCATGCGCTCGATCTGCGCGAGCCAATGGACCTGATCGCATGGCTGTACTATTCGGGCGCTGCCCGCAATCGCGCGATCGCAGAGCTGGCACCGCTGGTCATCCGGCACGCTGCCGAAGGTGACCCGGTGGCGCAGGTGATTGTCTCCGGCGCAGCCGAAGAACTGGCGCTGGCCGCCAGAACGGTGATCCGCCGCCTGGGGATGATCGCGCCAGAGATCGCGTTTGCGGGCGGCTTACTCACCCATGAAAACCTGCTGAGCCTGAAGTTGTGCGCGATGCTGGGCCTGGAGTCGATCCCGGCACCGCGCCATCCGCCTGTTATCGGGGCCGTCTTGCTGGCGCTGTGGCTGCATGAAACACACTCAAAGGATTGAACAACCCTATGCTCACCGAAACACCCAACCCGCGTTCAGCGAATATCGATCGACTTTCCACCCTGGAGATGCTGCAGGTCATTAACGACGAAGATGCTACCGTTGCACAGGTGGTCCGGCGAGCGCTGCCGGTCATCGCGCAGGCAGTCGATGTCATCACCGAACGCTTGCGCCAGGGCGGGCGGCTGCTCTATGTAGGCGCGGGCACGAGCGGGCGTCTGGGCGTGCTCGATGCGGTGGAGTGTGTGCCGACCTTCGGCATCTCACCGCAAATGGTGCAGGGCGTGCTGGCCGGGGGCGATCTCGCGCTGACCCATTCGATCGAAGGGGCAGAGGACGAGCACGACACCGGCTTCCGGGCGATGATCGATCTTGCCGTGAATGCACGCGATGCGGTGGTCGGGATCGCGGCCAGTGGGCGCACCCCTTACGTGATCGGCGCGCTCAAATCGGCGCACGAGCGCGGCGCAGCCACCATCGCCATCTCGTGCAACGAACCCGCCCCCATGCTGGAGATGGCCGATATTCCCATCGCGGCAGTGGTCGGGCCAGAGGTGATCGCGGGGTCCACCCGGCTGAAAGCGGGCACCGCTCAGAAGCTGATCCTGAATATGCTCAGCACGGCTAGCATGATCCGGTTGGGCAAAGTGTATGGCAACCTGATGGTAGATGTGAAGGTCACCAACCAGAAGCTGGCTCAACGCGCACGGGGAATCGTATCGCAGGTGGCCGGCGTGAGCAGTGAAGAGGCCGCGCGCCTGCTAGAGCAGACCCATAACGAGGTCAAGCCCGCCATTGTCGTCGCGCTGTTGGGGGTGACCCCCGACGAGGCACGCGCCCGGCTGCGCGCTGCCAACGGGATGCTGCGCGATGTGATCGGCGACTATGCCGGGAATTCACCATCTTGAGCTTTTTGTTCACACGAGGGTTGACGATGACTCTTACGCTGGAAGACAAAATCGGCCAGATGCTGGTTGTGGGCTTTGAAGGGCTGGAACCGTCTGGTTATATCCTGGATTGGCTGGCCGCCGGGCGCGTTGGCGGTGTGATCCTGTTCGCGCGCAATGTAGACACGCCCGCGCAGGTCGCCGCGCTGACCCAGGCCTGTCACGCCGCTGCCAAACACCCCTTGTTGATCGCCATCGATCAAGAAGGAGGCGTGGTGGCCCGGCTGCGCGGCGCGTTTACCGAGAGTCCCGGCGCGATGGCGCTGGCCGCCGCCGGGTCCGAAGAACTGGCCGAAGAAGTCTCGCGCGTGCTGGCCGTGGAGATGCGCGCGCTGGGCATCAACTGGAACCTGGCCCCGGTTCTCGACCTGACGCACAACATCCACAATCCATCGGTGGGGGTGCGCTCGCTGGGCATTGATCCGCAGCAGGTGGCCCGGCTGGGGACGGCACAGGTTCGCGGTTTTCAGAAGGCCGGGGTTGCCGCGACCGCCAAACATTTCCCCGGCAAGGCCAACACGCCTGTCGATCCCCACGTCAATCTGCCGGTGATCGAAGAGCCGCTCGATAACCTGTGGGATACCGACCTGGTGCCCTTCCGCGCGGTGAGCGATGCGGGAATCGCCGCCATGATGATCACTCACGTGCAGTTTAAGGCGCTCGAACCCACCTATCCTTCGACCATGTCACCGCGCATCATCGACGGCCTGCTGCGCCGGGAGATGGGCTTCACCGGGGTTATTTCTACCGACTGCATGGAGATGAAAGCCGTCACCAATACCTATGGGCCGGGCGAATCGGCGGTGCGGGCTGCGCTGGCAGGAGCCAGCACCATTCTTTTCTCGCACACCCGGTCTGCTCAAGAGGCTGCCTACAGCGCGCTGATCGAGGCTGCCCAGGCGGGCCGATTGCCCGAAGACCGGATTGACCAGGCGGTGAGCAAAATCGCAGCGATGAAGGCGCAGTACGCCATTCACACCGAATCGTCATCGCTCAACCGGGTCGGCCACCCGGATCATCGGGCGATCACGGCCCAGGCTGCGCGTGCCGGGACCGTCCTGATGGGCAACGAGCCGCGCGTGGTCCCACTTCGTGGAGAAGGTGATGCAGCCGTGGCCCTGGTCGAATTTGCCTCGCACCTCGACACCGGGGCATTTGAAACCGGCGAGAGCACCGGGTTTGCATCGCTGTTGATCGAAAAGCTGCCCGCCGTGCGCACCATCGCGCTTGAGCCGGTGGAGCCATCTGAAGACCGGTTGAAACAGGCGCGGGCATTGGCCGCCGACTCCGAGGTGCTGATAGTGGCCACCCGGAATGCCCATCTGTACCCCAAGCAGCGTGCGGCAGCACAAGACCTGATCCGGCTGGGCCGCCGGACGGTGCTGCTGTGCCTGCGCAACCCCTATGACGCGGGCGTGCTGAGCGAAATGGACGCGGTGCTTTTCACCTGCGGCGACAGCGTGCCCTCGCTGCAGGCGGCGGTTGGCGCGCTGGTGGGCGAATTTGCCCCCAACGCTCAACTACCGGTGCCGCTGGCGATGCCGGGCGCTGCTGCATCGTGATCGAGGGCTGGGGACTGACCGGACATACCCCGAACGCAACGATCGACCGGCGGGACCAGGAAAGATCGGTCCCTGGCCGGGCATGTGAGGAACAGGTCATGATTCGGACTATGCGATCCGAGGATGCTGCCATCATCGCGCGGTGGATTCCCGATGTGCCGCTGTGGGCACGCTATGGAGTCACCCCGGCCCGCATCGAAGCCCAGCTCCACCAGGCGCTCGACCGGGATGACCTGCTGCTGGTCGCCGACCTGGAGGAACCAGGCTCGGCCAACGCGCTGGCGTGGTGCATGATGGGCGGTGCGTTTGGTCGCAGCGCCTACCTTCGCCTGTTGGGCGTTCAGAGCGGCTATACAGGACGCGGGGCCGGTGCAGCGCTCCTTCAGGCCGCCGAACGACATATCTACGACGCCCAACAGGACCTCTTCCTGCTCGTTTCCGATTTTAATGAAGAGGCTCAGCGTTTCTACCAACGACAGGGGTACCGGCAGGTCGGTGCTGTTCCGGGGTATGTGCTGGCGGATGTCACCGAGCTTCTTTACTGGAAACCGCTCGCCTCACTTTGCCACTGACAGAAAGCCCCTGTCATCTCGCTCATCATGGCTCCAGGCAAACACCCCCAACCGCCGGGCTGCATCCTTCGCCCGCCCTCGCAATGCAGCTTATGTGCACCAGGTGCGGGTAATCAGATCTGTGTAGTTGCTGCCGGGCGTGATCTGCCCCAAGACCACCGCGCGGTTGGCACCGGTCAGCGCGGGATGATTGCCGGGGCGCGCGTGCCATGTCTCGTGTGCCAGCAGTGCGAACACAAGCGCTTCCTTGTTATCGCTGTCCATGCCCACGTCCTCATGACTCAAAACCAGGCTGGGCGCCAGATCGCGCCGGAGCATGCGGACAAGCGTAGGATTGCGAACGCCGCCGCCGCCCAGGATCACTTCTGCGATGGGAGCCGGGGCAAAACGTCGATAGGCATCGGCAATGCTCGCCGCCGTGAGCGCGGTCAGGGTGGCAACGATGCTGTCGTCATCCAGACCGCGTCCGCGCCCTTCTGCAATCAATTCACCCGCCATTTGCGCGCTGAACAACTCGCGCCCGGTGGTTTTGGGAGGGCGGCGCGCATAATAGGGCAGGGTCAACAGCGCTTGCAGCCAGCCCTCGTCCACCACACCCTGGGCGGCGCGCTGGCCGTCCCGGTCATAACTTTGCGCGCCCTCGCTGAGCAAGGTCACCGCGGAATCGATCAGCGCGTTGCCGGGACCGGTATCAAACGCCAGCGGCGCGCTGCTGGAGTCGGACAGCGGCGGCAGGAAGGTAACATTGCCGATCCCGCCAATATTCTGTACAGCCCGCCAGTGAGTCGGATGCCGCAGCAGCAGCCAGTCGGCATAGCTGGTGAGCGGCGCACCCTGTCCCCCGGCGGCGACATCGCGTGGGCGGAAACTGCTGATCGTCGTGATGCCGGTGCGCTCTGCGATGATGGCCGCTTCTGTGATCTGAAGGGTGGCGCTCACGCGCCCGTCATTTTGCACGCTATGCCACACGGTCTGGCCGTGGGAGCCGATCAAGTCCACGTCTCCGGGCGAGTATCCGGCACCGGCGATGACGGCGAGCACCGCCGCCGCGAACTGTTCCCCCAGGTCGGCGTTGAGCTGGCACAGCGCGTCTACGCGGCTGTGATCTGCCGATGCAGCCTGCAGGATGCGCGCCTGGAAGCCCTGGGGATAGGGATAGGTCAGCGCGTGCAAAATCCGCGCGGTGAGGCGAGGCGGCGCGCCGGTGATCTCACACAGGGCGGCGTCGATCCCATCCGCCGATGTCCCGGACATCAATCCAACGATTCGCATGATTTCCTCTCAACGCTGGCTGAACCCCAAGTGGGAACCGCTCCAGTGAACCGGGCAGCACCCATTCACGGAAACATTCACGGAAAACAGTCTCCCCATTGTAAATGGATGCCTCACCGTGAGCCAGCTTTCGTGGCTGCCCGCCCAGATCGAATACCTGGACACCTGGCCCAGGTT
The DNA here is from genome assembly GCA_034429275.1 of Anaerolineae bacterium. Taxonomy (GTDB): domain Bacteria; phylum Chloroflexota; class Anaerolineae; order Aggregatilineales; family Aggregatilineaceae; genus DAOUFU01. The sequence goes on from DAOUFU010000250.1 coordinate 28,276, forward strand.
CGCTTACACTCCAGAGAATAGTACCGATCGACCTTCAAAAAAGGAGACTTTATGAACAGCACGAATAAGCTTACCGCGACGAATTCACCTGTTCCATCGGACGCCGAAGTGACCCGGCGGGTCGAGGCGCTGCTGGGACAGATGAGCCTCGCGGAAAAAGTCGGCCAGCTCACCCAGATTGGCGGCGCAGATTTTGTACCTGGCCCCAGGCCCGAAGACATCATCCGCAAAGGCGGAGCCGGTTCGGTCTTGTGGCTCAATGACCCCAAAAAATTCAACGCCCTGCAAAAAATTGCCGTTGAAGAAAGTCCGTCGAAAATTCCGCTGCTTTTTGCCCTCGATGTGATTCATGGCTACCGCACGATCTTTCCCGTGCCGCTGGCGATGGCAGCGTCGTGGGATCCCGCCGCTGCCGAGCAGGCGCAGGCCATCGCGGCCAAAGAGGCGCGCGCCGCCGGTCTGCACTGGACCTTCGGCCCGATGATCGACATCGCCCGCGATGCCCGCTGGGGCCGCCTCGTCGAAGGGGCTGGCGAAGATCCCTTCCTGGGGGCGGCAATGGCGGCTGCCCAGGTACGCGGCTTCCAGGGCCCTTACCCCGGCGCGCCGGGTCATCTCATCGCCTGTGCCAAGCACTTCGCCGGGTACGGAGCCGCCGATGGTGGGCGCGATTATGACCCGGTCTTCCTCTCCGAAGCCCAGCTTCGCAACGTGTACTTCCCTCCCTTCCAGGCGGCGGTGAAAGCGGGCGTCGGGACGTTCATGAGCGCCTACATGGACCTCAACAACGTGCCGGCCAGTGGGAACCGCTGGCTGCTGCACGATGTCCTGCGCGGTGAGTGGAACTTCCAGGGGTTTGTGGTCAGCGATGCGTTTGCGGTGGGCAACCTGGTCATTCAGGGTTTCGCGCGCGATGGACGCGATGCCGCCCTGCGCGCCCTGCGTGCAGGGGTCAATATGGATATGGCCAGCAATACCTACCTGGATCACCTGGCCGGGTTGGTGGAAGACGGCACCCTCAAGGAAACCGATCTGGATGCGGCGGTACGGCCTATCCTCGCCCTCAAGGTCCGCATGGGGCTTTTCGAGCACCCCTACGTCGATGAAGGGCTGCTGGATGAGGTCGTCGCGCTGCCGGAACATCGCCAGGCGGCCCGGCTGGTGGCTCAGCGCTCGATGGTCCTGCTGCGCAATGAAAATGGGCTGCTGCCGCTCTCGAAAGACCTGAAACACGTGGCCGTCATCGGCCCGGTGGCTGACTCGAAAGAAGCTACTGAAGGCTCGTGGATGGTCTTTGGGCACCAACCGGCGGCGGTCACCGTGCTGGAAGGCATTCGCGCCAAACTGCCCAATGCGCGCGTGGACTTTGCGCCAGGGCCTGAGATTCGGCGCGATTTCCCCTCGATGTTTGAGGACCTTGATCCGGGCAAGAAGAAACCCGCGCAGACTCCCGAAGCGGCGGAAGCGGCATTCCAGGCGGCCATAGCGACAGCGCGCGGCGCGGACCTGGTGATCATGGTGCTGGGCGAAACGGACCTCATGGCCGGCGAAGCGGCCTCGCGCGGCTCACTCGATCTGCCGGGGCGGCAGGAAGAACTGCTCAAGGCGGTGGTTGCGCTGGGCAAGCCGGTGGTGCTGGTGCTGCTGAATGGACGACCCCTCAGCATCAACTGGGCGGCGGAACATGTCCTGGCGATTCTCGAAGCGTGGGAACCGGGGACAGAGGGCGGGCACGCAGTAGCCGATATCCTCTTTGGCGATGCCAACCCCGGCGGCAAGCTGCCGGTGACCTTCCCGCGCAGCGGCAGCCATGCCCCGATGTATTACGCGCGCACACTCACTCACCAGCCGGAAGATCATCCCATGTACCGCTCGCGCTACTGGGACAGCCCGACTACGCCGCTCTATCCGTTCGGCTTTGGCCTGAGCTATACCACCTTCTCGATCGGCAATCTCAAGCTCTCGGCTGCACGGATCAAAGTGGGCGAGTCGTTGACCGTCTCCGCCGACGTAACCAACACCGGCAAACTGGCGGGAGACGAGGTGGTGCAGTTGTATATTCACCAGCGCTTTGGCAGCGATTCGCGCCCCATGCGCGAGTTGAAGGGTTTCGAACGCGTCTCGCTGAAGCCAGGCGAAACCCGAACAGTTAGCTTTGATCTTGGACCGGAACAGTTGACCTACTGGAGCACCAATGTGGGGCAGTGGGTGCAGGACGCCGCCACTTTCGATCTCTGGGTAGGCTCCGATTCGCTGGCGACGCTCCACGCGGAATTTGAGGTTGTCAGCTAACCGCCGATTTTCCCCTCCGCCAGGCGCCTGAACTTTCGGCGCACCCCAGGCAGGCTGCCGAACCCGGCGCGGGATTTGCGTGACCGGGTCCGGCAGCCTGGTGATCACCGGGCACGAACGGCGTCCCATCTTTCGCTGGCCTTGCGGGGCGGATGGTACAATAATGGGGCATGTTAACGTGCCGCTTCACCGGGATTCTCCACCGAACACTACCTCACCGCTCAGCGTGCGAGGGGCCGCCAACGCGCTCACAGCCGGAAAAGCCTGCACACAATCCCTATCCATTCGCAGTGGACTCTGCGCTCAACTACGCCCATGGTGACCTGGATGCTGTTTGTGAACATGTTTCTGGCCTGGGGCATGTCGGACAATGCCATTTTTGTCCGCGATGCGGGCCGCGTTCCGTTCAGGCACAACGCTGTTCAGCGCGTCACGCGTTTTCGTGCGCTCTGGGTGCTCATCCGCCTGCTGGTGGGGATCATTGGCCTCCGGCTGACCAAAAGTATCCTGGTAGTGCTGGTGCCGCCCCTGGTGGTGTTTGCATTGGCGCTGGCTACGGCGTTGGGTCCCGCCATCATGGAAGAGCGCACGAAATTGAGCTGGGAGCCGTTGCTAACCGTGCCCTATGACATGCGAGCGATTGTGCTCGGCAAGGCCACCGGGGCTTTGTGGCATATCCGGTCCCTGGTCTATGCGATGGGCATCCTGTTGATGTGCGTATCGGCGGCAGTGGGAACTCTCGGCCTGACGGTGGTCCCGATGGGCATCGTGCGAATCGGCCATTGGTATGGCCCTGGGCTGTGCGGTGTCCTGGTCTTTATGCCGGTGTTGGGCAGCCTGCTGTTCATGATCGATCGCATCCAGCAGCACACCCTGATGGCTGTGGCGGCCCTGGCCTCGGGCACGACGGTTTCCTCGGTTCGCTCAGCCCTGTCAACGGCCACTGCCGCCGTGCTGCTTGCCTGGATCGCGGAAAGTGCGGCAGCAGTGGTATTCCTGACTCTCGATCACGAGGGCTGGCAGCCGGGTTTTGCAAGTGTCTTATCGTTGGTGACCCTGGGACCCACTGTGAGCTATGTTGCGCACATGGACCTGGACCGCGCCGTCGTGTTAATCGTGGGGACGCTGCTGCTGCGCGAGGTGATCATCGGCGGCCTGTGGCGGTGGCCCCTGCGGAAGGCGCAGATATGAAGGCCGGGGGAACATCCTGGCATGTTGGGGAGCCGAACCGCTGGTAGTTCTGGGAGCAGGGGGATGTTCACTGACCGCACGCCACAAAAAACGCCCGCAGGGGAGTATGCTGCGGGCGTTTTTCGGCTTTGGAACCTCATCGCCCGAACACTGCTGGCGAACCAACAGCGTCCTGGCTGCGGCGCACAAGGTGCGGCGCAGACCTCGCGCACAGAGACGACTATGAGCAGCCGGGCGTGGTGGCCTGCTGAGGCGAATAAACGGGCTGCTGAGCGGCTTCGGCAGTGCCAGAACGACGGCTACGAGTGATCGCGTTGACAACCCGCGAGACAAGTCGCTCATTTCGGCGGTCAGCATTGGAGACCATTACAACCGGTTCGCCCTCATCACAAGTCTGGTCGTTCTTGCGCTTGAGTGCAAACAGTTTGGCCACTTCGTGCTGATCCGTGAGAGCGTGCAGGATAGCCTCAGCGCGAATGCGTTCTACTTCGGGGTTGGTGGGTACAAACATGGCAACCGCCTTTCTTTACTTCCTAGACTAGCTCAGTATATCAGGCGGCGGGCAGGCGATCACCTGCCAAAAGATAGGATTGGGGGTTGGGTTTCGCCCAACCCCTGTCATTTCCCCGGTAACTGATTTTTCGGGTTCTGGTCGATTCTACGTTGCCAACCTGTATTGAGATCGTGAGCCATTTTGCGCGGAAAGAGATAGGCTGCTCGCGCCCGTGCAGACAGCCATTTCCCCCTCGTTCGTACAGACCCGCTTTGATACACGCCCGTGGATTTTGAGTTGTGGATAGTTGCGCTGAGACGCATAATTACAGGAAGATTTCCCCTGTTTTCCCTTTGCTCCATTGTTATTAGGAGGATAATGTGAAATGGAGCCACTCTCCACGCTGAAAAAGTTGCTTGGAATCTTGTTGTGCTTACTGTATTCGTTCGTCTTCACTTCAGGCACAGTTGTCGCAGCGCCCTCTCTGAAGGTGCAGCAAACTATCGTCGCAGCCCCGCTTGACCACCTCATGGAAACAGATGCAGCATTCTATGCAGAAAATTCCGTTTTCCCCCCCGCCACTGACGGCGTTTTTGCCCGGCAGCAGCAGGGCGATGAGATTTTGCAGCAGGTTGACGCGATTATGCCCACCGCCGATGACCTGGAACTACCCCAACCACCCTTTGTCCTCCGCACAGGTGGGAGTGGAATCCTGACCGTCGATCAATATCTTGG
>DAOUFU010000251.1:0-33845 GCA_034429275.1 Anaerolineae bacterium
ACAGGTTACTACCGCTGCTTGTGCAAAGAACGGGGCTACGAGGACTGCGGCCAGTTGAGCATCCGCGAAGACGACCTCACCGAACAGGTGGTCGCAGTGCTGAGCGGGCTGGTCATTCCGGAGGATTTTCGCGACCGGGTAGAGAACGCCGTGCGCAGCCGGGTGGAGAACGAAGCGTCACTCCAGCGTATGGAGGAAATCCGGCAGATCATCGAGCGCATCGATTTCCGGTGGGATCATGGGTTCATCGACCGGGATGAGTATTTTGAGAAGCGTGTCCAGCTTGAGCGCGAGATTGAATCGCTGCGCCCCATCGACTACGACGAACTGCATGAGGCTGCTGACCTGATCCGTAACTTCCGCACATATTGGGAGCAATGCGCCGAAACGGACGAACCGGATGAAGCACGCCAGCAGCTTCTGGCCAAGATCGTCGAGCAGGTGATCGTCTACGACGACCATGTGGTGGCGATTGCGCTGCATGGCGACTTCAATGTCATTCTGGATGATGAGGAGTCAATGCCGGTCGAAATTGCGGAGGTTTTAGGGGAAAAAATCACCGCGCGCCATTCTGAAATGACGCGCGGTCGGTGCGGGAGCGACGGGATTCGAACCCGCGGTCTCGGCCTTGACAGGGCCGCATGTTAACCACTACACCACGCCCCCTTCCAATGGTCTGAATAATAGCATGGCTCCTCACACGCGTCAAGGTTGAATCATCGAAACCCCAAAGAACCCGGTAGGTCGAGTCGGTCCACTGATGCCCGCACGGCCATCATGACCACTGCCTGCCGATAGTGTACGACCCTGCTCAATCGCGCCTTGATCCTTTCCCCACCTGCGCCTGCATTCACGTGAGCACCGGCATCATCTGCCCGGCGCGCGATTTCTGGTGGGACGAAGCGGCGGCACCTGTTCAAAGTCGGTGTTGAAGAAATTTTTATGGAAAAGCTCGTTAAAAATTATAAAAAATAGTTGTTTACGATGGAAATTCATCATATAACGGATATGATGGCAATTCGTTATCAGCTACATGAACTCTTCTGAGTGAAAGGCTTTCACAATGCGTCGCTTTGGTTTGATTCTGGCTGTGCTTGCGCTGGCATCGCTCTCACTGCTCAATGTGCCCGCCGCATCCGCGGGAAGCTTCAGCTTTTCCGGGACACTTGTTCCGGGGGGACCTGCCTTGCCGGTAGTAGCACTCATCTCAACCCCAAATTGCACCGGGGGCGTCAACGTTTACTCTGTCCTTTATGCTTCCAGGACGTTCACCGTCGACACGGACGGCGTCTATACCTTCACTGAGCCGGGTACCGAGAGCGCCTTGTATCTCTACGGCGGTAGCTTCGACCCCACGAACCCTGCGGCCAACTGCCTGGCTGCGTCCAACTCCAACCCGCTGTCATTTTCCTATCCTCTAACTGTGGGCACAACCTACATCGTGGTCGTGATCGAAGACACATTTACGCAGGATGGGATGTCGTATGATGTCAGCATCAGCGGCCCTGGCGCAATCTGCCCGGATGGCAACTGTGCAGTAGTGGACCTGGGCGGCTGCGACCTGGCAACACAGATTCCGGCAGGCTCGGTGGTGGGACAGTTCGTGACCTACGCGCCGGTCTACTGGAAGCCCGGCGAGCTAACTTCTCCGGTGATCACCGTTGAGCCGGGCATGACCTACATGGTTGCGGGCCAGGATGAAAGCGGTCAATTCCGCAAGGTGCTGATCGCCTGTAGCTGGGTCTGGGTAGAGAGCGATACCATCGGCCCCAATCCACAGTCGCCGTGGAATGGGATGCCGCTGCCGACTACGGTCGTGCAGTGACGCTGACGTTTCGTGCTCGGCGGTGAGTAATCCCGCCGGATGATACAACATCGCCGGGCGGCCTATCACACAGGCCGCCCGGTTTTGCTTGCCGAGGGATCACCGCTATCCTTCAAGGGTAGGCGATCCCTCGCCACACAAGGCGATCGTTTTGCGGACCTGCCCTGGTCAATGGGCAGGCTGCCCCGATGATGAGGAGTGAACCGTGCAGATCGACGAGCTTCGGGCGCTGTACGACCAGGATCAGCGCCGCTATGTGCAGTATCCAGACACGCGCCGCGAGGTCACGGCGGAGGTCGTGCGCAATATCCAGACGGTGGGCCGCGGGCGGGGGTGGGTCATCTGGTCGCGGCTCACCGCCGAGACGGCTGACCGGGTGATTGACGAGCAGTTGGCCCGCTTCCGCGACCTGGGCTGCGAGTTTGAGTGGAAGGTCTTCAGCCACGACGAACCCGCCGATCTGTGCGACCGGCTCGCCGCGCGCGGCTTCGAGATCGAAGAGCCAGCCGAGGCCGTCATGGTGCTCGATTTGCAGACTCTTCCTCGCCTGTTGAGCCAGCCCATCCCCCAGGGCATCCGGCGAATCACCGGCCCGGAGGAAATACCCGCTGTGATGACCGTCCTGGCCCAGGTGTGGAACGAGGACTATACGCCGCTTGGCGAAGAACTGGCGCACGAGATGCGCCATACGCCCGATGCGCTGAGCGTCTATGCCGCCTTTGTCGATGGTCAGCCGGTCAGCGTGGCGTGGAGCCGGTTCACGCCCAACAGCGAATTCGCCGGGTTATGGGGCGGATCGACCCTGCCTCAGTACCGCAAACAGGGGTTGTATAGCGGGCTGCTGGCCGTGCGTGCCCGCGAAGCACTGGCGCGTGGCCGCCGCTTTCTGACGGTCGCTGCCAGCCCGATGAGCCGCCCGATCCTGGAACGGTTTGGCTTCGTGACGATTGCGATGGCGACAGCCTGTGTCTGGCACCCCGCCCGGCCCGAATAGCGCCTGCGGGTTCGCTGCTGTTGCAATCCCGCCCTCATGAAAAAACGTACCTGTCACCGCGGGTGTGAGCAAAAGTTGACAGGCAACCACTTGACAAACCGGGCACGCGTTGGACGGGCGATCTGGCCTCACCCCGCACGGCCAGGAACGGGCCGCGCCGCCCCTCTCCAAAACATTTTTTTTGGAGAGGGGCAAAACCGAGCCGAACCCGCAGGGAGCGGCGAGGTTTGGGGTGAGGCCGGTGTTTGCCCGGAAAACGTGCTGTCAGGTTTTGCACATACCCGTCACCGCCCCGCGTGCCGCTGGCCCCTGCCGCCGGGTGTATAATGACGGGTAACCATCGATGGGGCCGATTCCGGCAAGGAGCGATGAAATGAAACCGCCTGGTCAGGTGCTCGTGCTGGCTGGTCTGGCTGTTTTGCTGATGACACCGCACCCCTCCGCCAACTCGCCTTTGATCTCATTCCCCGAATTTGCCTCGCAGCCGGCTATGCCTACCGTCTACTATGTGCGCATGGATGTCGGCAGCGCCGAACAATGCACCGGCCTGGTGAACGCTCCCTATCCCGGCAGCGGGACCGGGCAGCCCTGCGCCTGGAACCACCCCTTTCACGCGCTGCCGCCGGGCGGGGTGCCCCGCATCGCGGGGGGAGATACACTGCTCATCGGCCCCGGCGATTACCGAATGGGCTTCGGATCACCGGGTTCCGAGCCGTTCTGTGACTTTGGCGGCTCGTATGAGTGCGTCATGTCGCCCATCCCCAGCGGCCCATCCCCCGACCGCCCAACCCGCATTCTGGGCGAAGGGTGGGATGTTGGCTGCCCATCGCCGCCGCAGCTTTGGGGGTCCGGTCGGCCCTGGTTCATTATGAACCTGACCGACTCCAGCAATGTTGAGGTGGCCTGCCTGGAGATCACCGACCGGTCGGAATGTGTGGAGTTTCACACGGGCGGGCTGGCCTGTGAGCGCGACAATCCCCCCTATGGCGATTGGGCTTCCTACGGGCTGTACGCGGAAGATTCGGCCAATGTCCACCTGTGGCACCTGGATATTCACGGGCTGGCGGCGGGTGGAGTCCACGCCGGGCGGCTGACCGATTGGACGGTGGACGATGTGCACATCGCGGGCAACGGTTCGGTGGGCTGGGATGGCGATCTCTGGGACGACCTGGGCGATTCAAACAGTGGGACCCTGCTGTTCCGCCGCTGGGTTGTGGCGTGGAATGGGTGTGGTGAGACCCTGCTTCTGCGCGAGCCGATCGGGTGCTGGGCGCAGGAAGCCGGTGGTTATGGCGACGGCGTGGGCACCGGCGAAACCGGCGGGACCTGGATCATCGAAGATTCGGCTTTTCTCTACAACACGTCCGACGGCCTCGATCTGCTCTATCACACCCTGGGCGGCTCGGTCATGCTCTCCCGCGTCCACGCCGAAGGCAACGGGGGCAACCAGATCAAAGTCGCCGGTCAGACAACGATTGTCAACAGCCTGCTGGTGGGCAACTGCGCCTTCTTTGCGGATCGCCCCTTCACCTACCTGGTCGATCACTGCCGGGCGATGGGCAACAGCCTGGAACTGGCCTTCACAGGCGGCGAACAGGTCTCTGTGCTGAACACGACGATCTATGGGCAGGGTGATGGCTTGATCGGGGCAGGGCCGCGCGAAGGGTTTACCTGCGATGGTTCGGAGCATGTGCGCGTCAGGAACAGCATCCTGGTAGGCGATGCCGAATTTATTGACCCTTCGGACATCACGTTCCTGTTCTACCAGGAAGGATGCGGCTCCCTCAAGCTGGAATCCGACTACAACATCGCGTACAGCGTCAAAAACATCACCTGCGGTCAGCAAGACGATTACACGATTTCCGGCAGCCACGATCTCTGCCAAGACCCGCGCCTCACCGGGCCGCTGGCCGGTTCCACCTTTTGGGGCATGACCCTCTTGCCCGACAGTCCCGGCATCGACACGGGCGACAATGCCGAGTGTCCCTTCTACGATCTGCCGGGCAATTCCCGACCGGCGGATGGTGACCTGGACGGGGACGCCGTGTGCGACCGGGGCGCTTATGAGCATTCGCAGCCATGAAGGGGAATGCGCGGCGCTGAACGCGCGCCGAGCGCGGCGCTGAAGTTGAGCGATCCGCCGATTTTCACCCCAATGAAACAGCCCCCTGGTCAGGGCGTGAACCAGGGGGCTGTGAGTACCTGGGGCTGGGCGGGGGAGACCCTACGCGCCGGGCGAGGTCACTCGTTTCAGCAAGGCCACCACCTGCTGCCGCCGGGCGATGAGTCCATCCACTCCCAGCAGGCCGGAGACGCCCCAGGCTGCGATCAGTCCCAGAGCGACGATGAACAGCACGGGGTTGGTGCTGGCCGAGCCGGCCATCATATAGTTGAAGTTCATGAACGCGCCAAAGAATGCCGTCAAACCCACCACCGCGCCGACAATCAGCCCGATGCCCACCAGGATTTCGCCGTAGGTGACCAGCTTGGCGAACCAGGTGTACGCTTCGATATCCAGCAGGTACTGGATGAACGAACGGTACCAGTCATAGGCGATGGGAGGGCGGGCGCTCTCGGTCGAAACGGCGTTGGTCCAGTACCCTTTCAGGGCGAGGCCGGTCTGAGTCCACGCCGGGTTGTCCAGCTTGTGCTGGCCTGCATCAAGCCACTGAAGGCCGAGCCAGATGCGGATCGGAAGCCAGAGCAGGGCCAGGCGCGCATCGGTGAACAGGCGGCTGAACAGGGATGGGACCGAAACCATTGGCCGGGGTTGAGCATTCGTGATGGTTGCCATGATGTTTCCTCCAGGCAAAGAACTCTGCTTCACTGTGATGTGCTCAGTATAGAGCGCCTGGAGATGTCTTTGTAGCAGGGAAAACCCCCATTCTTCAGCCCGATTTGTCAGGGAAAAAGGCCAGTTTGTCGGGGAAACCCTGACAGGCTCATTTCTCATCGAGCATCCCGCGCGCCAGGGCATCGCGCACCAACTGCGCGCGCGTGGTAAGCCCCAGTTTTTCCATCCCGCGCGCCCGGTAAGTTTCTACCGTCTTCACGCCGATCGACAACTGCTCGGCAATTTCGCTGTTGGTATAGCCCAGGGCCACCAGGCGCAGCACGTCCGCCTCGCGCGCGGAGAGGTTTTGCCAGGGATCGCTGCTGTCTTTTCCGGGCAGGATGCCCGCATCTTGAGACAGCAGTTTGCCCATCATGGCGGAATGGACATAGGTCTCACCGCGCATCACGGCCCGGATCGCGTTCAGCAGTTCGCTGTCCACCGCCTTTTTGAGCACATATCCGGCAGCGCCCAACGCGAGCGCCTGCCGCAGATAGCTCTCGTCGTCGTGCATGGTCAGTACCAGGACACGGCTGGACGGCGAAACCTCTTTCAGCGTCCGCAAAACCTCCAACCCGCCGAGACCGGGCATGGTGAGGTCGAGCAGGATCAGATCGGGATGAAGCTGCCCGGCCAGGGCCAGGGCCTGCATCCCGTTTTGTGCCTCGCCGACTACCGCCAGGTCTGGCTGTGCATCGAGCAGCAGCTTCAGACCGGCGCGCAGGATCGCGTGATCGTCGGCCAGCAGAATTCGCGTTTTGCCCAAAGGATTATGATCGGCCATTCTCCCCTCGATCCGTACCCGGCAGTTCAACAAACAAACTGGTTCCGCGCCCCGGCTCTGCCTCGATGGTCAGCTTGCCGCCCAGTAGTTCCGCTCGCTCGCGGATGCCCCACAGGCCCAGGTGCTGGCGGCTTTCTTTTGTGATAGCTGCCGGATCAAGCCCGATGCCGTTGTCCTCGATGATAATCCTCGTTTTTGTACGTCGTAGCTCGATCGTCACGCTGGCGCGCTGTGCGTGTGCATGGCGGGCCACATTGGTCAGCGCTTCCTGCACGATGCGGTAGATGGTGGTTTCTGTTTCCGGCGAGAGGCGCTGCTCTTCCTGCCCATGAATGGTCAGGTCCACTGGCGTGTGGTAACGTTCCTGAAAATCGGCGATGTAATGCTCCAGCGCGGCTCGCAGCCCCAGGTCATCGAGCACGCTGGGGCGCAGTTGCCAGGCCAGCCCATGCACTTCGTTGAGGGTTTCGCTCACAATCTGCCGGAGTTCACCCGTCCTGGGCCGGATGTCGGCAGGGATGGCCTGGTCAATCGCCTGAAGGCCGATAAGCAACGAAGTCAGCGACTGGCTGGTGCTGTCGTGAAGCTCGCGCGCGATGCGCCGCCGTTCGTCTTCCTGCGCTGCGATCACCCGGCTCACGAACTCGGCGCGCAGTTTCTCGCGCCCGGCTTGTTCCTGGTCGGCCCGCGCCAGCGCCGCCGTCATGGCATTGAAGGATTCCGCCAGCCGCCCGATCTCATCGTTGGCCCAGGGGTGCACCCGCTGCGAAAAATCGCCCCGTGTCACGGCCTGGGTTGCCGCCACCAGGTTACGAATCGGGCGCGTGATGATCCAGGTCAGAAATACCGCTGCCGCGATGCCGCTGAAGGACATCAAAACACTGGTCAGGACCAACTGGCGGGTCACGCGGTTGACGGCGGCCCGAATATCGCGGTCGGAAAGTCCCAGCCGCACAGTCCCTACCGGGTCCGTGCCCGCCGAAATCCGTTCCGCGATGTCCAGCACGTGCCCGCCGCCTGCGCTGTACCAGGTCTCGGTGGTTTCAGCGCCGGGACCCAGTCGATTGGCATGCAGAACATCTTCCGGCACCGCATCCGGGAAGGTATGCGCCAGCACCTCTTCTCCACCGACCGTAATAAACAGGTATTCGATCTGCGTATTGTGGCGCTCGTCCGAATAGTGGTCTTGGGCCTCGCGCAGCAGCACGTTCAGGCTGTCTACGTCACCGGCGCGGACCAGGTTTGCCGCGGCGGCTGCGACGTGTGTGGTGATGGAGAGTCCCTGGTGCTCAAGCTGGTCGCGCAGAATATCGCCCAGCGACCGGCGAACCTGGATTGTCACGAATATGCTGAGCAAAAACAGGGTAGCCAGTACGATGCCCAGCACCTTGGTACGGATGCTCACCGCACCGGCGACGGACCAAAACCGCTGGAATGTTCGTGACTTCAATACGTTGGCCAGATTGGGTCCTTTCTTGCCCCGGCCTTGCCGCGGCACGTGGTCGCGGCGACATGCTCGCCGGGGCCGGTGAACCATGTCTTCAACGATGATGTGTGTGATTCTAAGCAAGAACCGGGGATCATCCAAAGGGGGCGCAGGTCGATCACGAGTGCGCGATAGTGGGCATACGACCGGGCGCGAAGTCCTCGCAACCCTGCCTGCACGGTGAGATTCACTCAATCTGTTCCCACGCGCGAGTTGGGCCGGGGCAGTGACACGCTCCGCTCCGGCCCACTCGCGGCCTGGTTCGCTAGTCGCCGGGGTGCGAGGCCGGTAACGCACCGGCGGTCGCCCTGGCAGCAGGCTCTTTTGAGCGAGGCACGCCGCCCGGCCACCACGCCCATCTGCCGAGCAGCAGGGTCAGCGCGGGAACAAGCATGGTGCGCACCACAAAGGTATCGATCAGCACGCCGACCGCGACCGAGAATCCCAGTTCGGCCAGGGCGGTGATCTCTCCGAACATCATGGCGGCGAAGGTCCCCGCCAGGATGATGCCCGCCGAGGTGATGATCGGGCCGGTTGCCACCACCGCTTCGTGGATGCCATCGCGGATGCCCCGGTGACCGACCTCTTCCTTCACGCGGCCAATCAGGAAGATGCTGTAATCTACCCCCAGCGCCACCAGGAATACAAACGAGAAGACGGGGATCACGAACGCCAGTCCATCATCCACGCCGAACAGCACGCGGAAGACTACGGCGGTCAGGCCCAGGGTGAAGGTATAGCTTAACCCAACCGTGCCGATCAGGTACAGCGGCGCGATCACGCTGCGCAGCATCAGCAGCAGCACGACGAAGATTCCCAGGCTGACCATGCCGATCGTCAGCACAAGATCGGAACGCAGCGTATCGCGGAGGTCCGTTGTCATCGCAGAAGGGCCGGTCACCACCGCTTCGCCCGCACCTTCGTACCGCCGGAGCAGCGCCCGAATATCCAGCACCGTATCCAGGGCTTCCGCGCTGTTGGGATCATCGGCCAGGATGACAGTCATGCGGTAGCTCGTCCCATCGGCGGAGACGTACTGCGCCAGCAGGGGCGCGAGCGATGCCCCCAACGAACCGGACCCCTCCGCCGGCATCAGGGTCGCCAGTTCGCCCAGGCTGACATAGGGATTCTCGACGGTCTCGAACCGGGCAGCCAGGCCCTCGAAGGCGGGAGCGGCTTCGTCTTGCCGTTGGGCAAAGACCAGCATATTGCTGAACAATTCGCGCAGCGTCGCCAGGTTGGGATCGTCCGCTACGGCGGGGAACTGTGTCGCCAGGTGATCGAGATAGGTCTGCATGCCTGCGAAGGCGGCAGCGGCACTCTTCAGATCGAGCGACTGAGCGTCGGCGCTCTGTGCGTCCAACATCTGGCCGATCAGCCGGAGCTGGGTATCGGCGCGCAGCATCCGGGTCATTTCGCCGTGCTGCCCCAGCGGATTGTTCAGGCTGCGCACGTCAGCCACGCCGTCGAGCGCCAGAAGCTCACTTTCCAGCCGGGCCATTTCCGCGCTCATGGTGGCCGGATCGCGCTCCGTCACCACCACCGTGAGCGGCGAGAGATTCCCCGGCCCCAGCGTGCGTTTGAGCACCTCGAAGCCCTGTTTGGACTCGATATGATCGGGCAGGTCGGAGAGCGAGTTGTAATCCAGCGGCGTGTTCAGGCCATAAACGACGAGCGGCACCATCACCAGCACCACCACGATCACCACGGCCAGCGGGCGGCGCGCAACCAGGTTGGACGCCTTGACGTAGAGTTCGCCTGCCACGCGGTGACGTGCCGTCCCCGGCCAGAACGCCCAATCGCCCAGGATCGACAGCAGGGCCGGGACAAAGGTCAGCCCGGCGATCAACGAGACGACCACGCCCAACGCCAGCGCTGGCCCCGATGTGTTGAACACGCCGAATTCGGCGAAGATCATCGTCGTGAAGCCGACAAAAATCGTGCCTGCGCTGCTGGTGATCGTTTCGCCGACCTTCTCAACGGTGGTTGTGGCCGCCTGGCGCGCGCTGGTATGGTCGGCCATTTCCTCGCGGAAGCGGCTGATCAGGAACAGGCAGTAGTCGGTTCCGGCCCCGTAGATGATCACCACCAGCAGGATATCGGCATAGCTGGAGACGGCGATCACCCCGTCGGCCAGGATCGCCACCAGCCCACGCGTGAACAGGTACGAGAGCGTGACTGCCGTCAGCGGGACCAGCGGGCTGATGGGCGAGCGATAGATCAACAGCAGCAGCACGATCACCAGTACCACCGTCACGATCAGGGTGCTCTCAACCGTCGAGACAGCCGCCTCGACAAAGGCCGAGCCGATGGCCAGCGACCCGGTCACATAGCTCTGCACGCCTGCCGGTTGGTGTGCGTCGATCCAGGCGCGGACCGGCTTGACGACCGTGTGGGTGATCTGAATATCGCCTTCGGCCAGGTTGACCGGGATGATCGCCACCCGGTTGTTGGAGTCGATGGCTACGCTCGCCACCTGCGGCGAGCTAATCGGCGAAGTCACCCCGCTGACCCGCTCCGGCGCGTCTTCACCGGCCAGCCATGCGCACAGGTCGGCGATGAACCGCCCCGCCTCAGTATCGACCTGTTCCTCGAAGGTCGCTGCGTCCCGGTTGAGGATGCCCTGGCTGCCGGTCGCTTCCACCACGATGACCACGTTCGCCGCGTCCGAAGAATCGGGGAAGGCGGCCCGGTGAACCTCGACCGCGCGGTTGAAGGGGGAATCTTCGGGCAGCAGCTTGGCCTGGTCGGCGGTGGTGACATCGGACAGGTTAGGGGCGATCAGGGTGATGGCGGCGACCATCACCACCCAAACGGCGACAATCGGGTAACGCCACCGCATGGCGAATGCACCAATCCGTCTGAAGATCATAGGTTGTGCCTCTCGATAGAATGTCGTCTGCGATAGAGTGCCTGCGGCAAAGTACCTGCCAGCCTGTCGGCGATCCACAGATCGCCGGGTGGGGCAGCCTTCGCCCCGGCACAGGCGAATTTTCCACGCTGCCTAGCATAGCCCGGTGAGCACCGTGGCTGAAGTGCCGCCAGAGCTATTTTGGCTGGCCGATCGACCTGTTTGTGCCTGCCCGTTCCATGACTTTTGTCACAGGCGAGCGGGGCCGCAACATCCATCGAACGGCATATTGTGGCATCTGCCGGGGGTGTGCTATTGTGGGGCAAAGCGCGCGCCCAAAAAGGGATGTTCACGATGCGGAATTTGCTGTCTAGCGAGGTTACCCTGCCTCAGCTACCCTCGCGGTTAGTCCTTTCGCTGGGGATCATTGTCATCGTCCTCGTTCCGCTGATTGCGATCAGCGTGGGCCAGTCGTGGGAAGCGCGTGTGCTGGCTCCCGTGCTGGTCCTGCTGTTCGCCGCCGTCGAGTGGATCGAGCATCGACTCTACCGCGAACAGGTCCCGGTCCGAACCGGCCTGGTCTTCCTGATCCTGCGGATTGGGCTGGCCGAATCGGCGGCCCAGGTGAACGACTCGCCGCTCAATATGCTGCTGTTTGCCCTGGCCGTGTTTGATGCCTATTTTGTGTTCGGCTCGCAGATCAGCAATTTGCTGGCGGTGGCCTATGTGTTGATCAGCCTCACCCGAATCGATGATGTGTCGGTGGTCTTCAACGAGAGCAGGCCGATCGCCGGGTGGCTCACGCAGAACCTGGCGCTGGTTTTTCTGATGATCTTCGCCCGTGCGCTCCAGCGCGACAAAGAGCACCAGCGCTATACCGAGCAGCTTCTGGCCGATCTGCAGGCGTCGCACCGCGAGCTTCAGGCCTATGCCGCGCAGGTAGCCGAGCTGGTAGCGGTGGAAGAGCGCAACCGGCTGGCGCGCGATATCCACGACTCGGTGGGGCATTACCTGACGGGAGTCAACATTCAGTTGGAACGGGCGCGGGTGTTCCACGCGCGCGACCCGCAGCAGTCGCTGCTGGCCATTCAGGAAGCCAAGCTCGCCGCAGAGGAAGCCCTGCGCGATGTCCGCCGCTCGGTGGCCGGGCTGCGCGAAACCGATTCCGCCTTCTCCCTGCAACATTCGCTGAATGACCTGCTGGCCAATCTGGCCACCAACCAGTTGCAGGTTGATTTCCGGTTCTGTGGCGACGAAACCGGCTATAATCGGCTGACCCTTCTGGCGCTCTACCGGGCTGCCCAGGAAGGGTTGACCAATATCCAAAAACACGCGGATGCCACTCATGCCACGCTGGAGGTCGATCTCGGTGAGCAGCAGGCCCGGCTCTGTCTCTCGGATAACGGTCGTGGCTTCGACCCTCACCGGCCATCGCTTTCCAATGGCTCCGGGTTTGGCCTGAAGGGCATCCAGGAACGGATCGGGTTGGTTCGCGGGCAGATGAGCCTGAGCAGCACCCCTCAGCAGGGCACTACCTTGACGATCACCGTACCCAAAGACCCGTTGACACTGGCAGGAACAGGCGGATGACGGAGATTCGAGTTCTCATTGTTGATGATCAGCGGTTGGTGCGCGAAGGGATCGCCTCCCTGCTGGAGATTCAGGACGGCATCACGGTCATCGGGACCGCCGTCGATGGGCAGCAGGCGGCTGCCCTGGCCGAAGAATTGCGGCCCGATGTCGTCTTGATGGATGTGCGCATGCCGGTCATGGATGGTATCCAGGCCACCGAGCGCATCCGCGCGCGGCTGCCGGAATGCAAGGTGCTGATGCTGACGACCTTCGACGACGAGGAATACATCATCCGCTCGTTGCGCGCGGGGGCCTGCGGCTACCTGCTGAAAGACACCCCCGCCGAGAGTCTCGCGCAGGCGATCAAGCTCACCTGTGCGGGCATCTACCAGCTTGCGCCCTCGGTGGCGGGCAAACTGATCGGCAACTGGCAGGACAGTGCCGCCGGGCGCTCGCCCGAACCGGTCGATCCCGGCCTGACCGAGCGCGAGCTTGACGTGCTGCGGCTGCTGGCGACCGGGGCCAGCAACCGCGAGATTGCCGAAAAGCTCGTCGTCAGCGAGGGCACGGTGAAGAATCACATCTCCAATATTCTGAGCCGGTTGGGGCTGCGCGACCGTGTGCAGGCGGCCCTCTATGCGCGCGATCACCGGCTGGTCTAGCGGCCAGCAGCAGGTCGCCCGGCGGTGTGCCGTTCCGGGTTGCTTCATGGCACCAGGTCATCCGGGATATGAACCCGGAAGACGCACCGCTCACCGCCGCCCCGCACCGTCTCCAGCACATCGACTTGTACCTCGCGCCCGAAGATTCCGCCCCAGAGCTGCGTGAACCATCCTGCCCCGCAGTGACACCACGTATCCGACAGGTCGGCGTCGGACAGGATCGCCTGGCGGACAATCGGGCAAAAACAGGCGGCGGCCCGCCGTTCGCGCGGTGTGGTGGCCTCGGCAAAGGCTTGCGGGCGAGCGGGTTGCTTGGTTTCGATGATGGCTGTCCCTTCTCGCCTGGGGGCAGCGTAGAACGAGCGCCCGCCCATCGATTGGTCTGCCCGCATGAATGCCAACAATGCGTCGATGCCGCCCAATTCCAGGAACTTCTGCCGCAAAAAATCGATTCGTTCCTGGGGAAAACGATGGGCGCAGCCGTTCATGATGTGGTGACGGGTGGGGGCGTCTGTCACAACGGCATCCAGCCGCTGCATCAGGCTTTGGGCCCAGGCCACCTGGCGAGCAGGCTCCGCGTCAAACGCGATCGGCTTGCCTGTCAGCACGGCAGCTCGCGCATCGCTCCCGGCAAGCCGGTCCAGGCCGTCGGCCAGGTCGGCGATCCAGCGCGGCAGCATCAACGGCACCTGGATTTCGCTGACATACCGGCTGGCGTCGTCACCATGCGTCTCCGGCCCTTCCACGAAAACTTCGCGTGCGGGGTCTTCGGCAATGCTCACACAGTGGTCGCGGACATATCCCCGCAGCACCTGCCAGGTGTCCGACATCTCGTGGAGGGGGCCGACGTGTGTGATACACAGCCAGGGACCGCCCGGCAGCGTGCGGCAGGTGATGCCCGGCACATCGAGAGCGGTATCGACGGGAATACAAACTTCGAGGTCGTCTCCGGCTGCCGGGTTGAGGTCGTGGTAGATCACGAGGCGTGGCCCGGCGGCGTGGGGGCCGACGATGGCGCGCAGTTGGTCGAACATCGGCGCGATATCTTCGGCTCGACCGCGAAAGCGAACGCTGGCGACCAGGATATCCTCAAGCTGTCGGTGTGCGATCTGGGCGTGTTTCATGGGGCTGCCTCGGTTCTGGCTGCGGCGATCCTCACCGGCACCGGCGGAGAGGGCGTCGGGATCGCGAGAGCGGGAAAGCGGCGTGATTGCTGCTAGATGGTTATACGGGGTCAGGGCGGTTTTGTGCCTGCAAGCTCCAAAACCGGGGATGCGCCCACGCGGACGAATGCATCCTCGGCGGCAGGGCTGCACACCAAAAACCTCCACAACATCCACATACCGTCTTCACAAGTTCTACACAGTTCTGAAGCATGATCGGGATGCTTGGTTAACAAGCCATTTCGATCAGGAGGAAAATACCATGCTTCAGAAACTACTCGTTGGAATGCTGGGCTTCACAGTGATCGGCGCAACCGGCGTCGGCATCTACGACTCGACCCAGACGAACACGGACAACATGCAGTCGGTCGTTCTGGCCGATTCGGCCCAAAGCGATCTCAGTAGCGCCCCGCAAGCCGCGCCGTTGCCCGTTCCCACGCTCACCCCGGTGGCCAACGCCATCCCCGGCGCGCAGGACGGCACCGGCCCGGTGCTGCTCCAGCAGCAGCAGGCGCTGGATATGGTCGGCGATCCCTGGATGGCGACGGGCACGATCACCGCGTTTGACACCGCTGGCATGACGCTGGCGCTCAGCGACGGCAGCACGATCTATGTCGAGCTTGGGCCGTCTCACTACTGGCAGGCGCAGCCGGTCACCCTGGCAGTGGGCGATGTGGTGACTGTGACCGGCTTCTACAATGGTGACCAGTACCACGCCGCGACGGTGACCAAAGCAGACGGCTCGCAGTTGGTCGTGCGCACGGTGGACGGCCTGCCGCTGTGGTCGGGCGGCACGAGCGGCGGCCAGAATCAGCAGGGCGCGGCCAATGGCATCACCGCTCGCCAGGGCGAGCCGCAGGTCGCCCCCGAAGACTGGGTGACGTTCAATGCGACGGTGACGGCGGTCAATCGCTCTACGCTGACCGTGCAGACCGAAGCGGGCGAGACTCTCTCGCTCCAGCTTGGGCAGGCGAGCTTCATCCAGTCGCAGGGCGTAACCTTCGCTGTGGGCGACGCTCTCTCGGTCACCGGCTACTGGCAGGGTACCACCTTCCGCGCGGGTGACATCACCAGGCTGGCCACCGGCGAGCGTGTGATGCTGCTCGATCCCAACGGTCGCCCGCTGTGGGGTGGACCGGGCCGCGCTGGTGCACAAGGTGCCCAGGGCGCGCAGGGCACTCAGGGACAGGCAAACGCGGGTGCTCAGGGCCAGGGACAGTCCACCGGCGCTCAGGGTGGCGGCAACGGGCGCGGCTATCGCGGGGGCCGCCAGTAGGCGCTCGCCAGCAAAAACCTCGGACGTCATCGGCGGGGCGAGGTGAAAACTCGCCCCGCACCCGTCACGCGAAAAAAAGGAGACCCGCCACCATGTCCACTCAAGACCCGCGCCCCGAAAGTCTGCCCCAGCGCGTGTGGGAGTCCGTCCAGCGCGACGAGCTTCCACCCCAGACCGACCAGGGCCGCATGAAGTTTGTGATGAATAACCTGGTGCTGCACATTCATCCCAGCAAGGTCGCCAAACCCACCCTGAAGTTCACTTACACCTGGGGACTGGGCGGCCTGGCCATTCTGTTGATGATGATCCTGGCGGTGACCGGCGTCATGCTGATGTTTGTCTACACCCCCACGCCGGAAAGCGCCTACAACGATATGCTGGCGCTCAAAACCGAGGTGTGGTTCGGCCAGTTGATCCGCAACCTGCATCATTGGAGCGGCAACCTGATGATCGTGGTCGCCTTCCTTCACATGCTGCGGGTGTTCTATACCGGCGGCTTCCGCCCCCCGCGCGAGTTCAACTGGGTGTTGGGAATCGCGCTGCTGCTGCTGGTCGTCGCGGCGAACTTCGCGGGCTACTTGCTGCCCTGGGACCAGCGCGCTTTCTGGGCGGTGACGGTGGGCACCAGCCTGCTCGATTACGTCCCGGTGATCGGCCCGGCCATCAGCCGCCTGATCCTGGGCGGGCCGGAGGTCGGCGCACCCACGCTCACCAACTTTTACGGTTTGCACGTGGCGATCATCCCGCTGAGTATGATGGGCATCATCTCGTTTCACATCTGGCGCGTGCGCAAAGATACGCTCTCGATCCCGCGCAATCTGGATGACGCGCCGCTCACCCGTGTCGAAAAAGTGACCACGCTGCCGCACCTGGTCTCCATCGAGTTTGTCTTCGCCCTGGTGATGATCGCGCTGATCTTGCTGTGGGCGGCCTGGATGGATGCTCCGCTGGAAGAGGCGGCCAATCCCGATCACAGCCCGAACCCGGCCAAAGCCGCCTGGTATTTCATGGGCCTGCAGGAACTGCTGCTGCACTTCCACCCGGTGTTCGGCGCGATTGTCGTGCCAGGGCTGGCGCTGATCGGCCTGGCCGCGCTGCCCTACCTGCGCTTCGACACCGACGCCGAGGGCATCTGGTTCCGCTCGCGGAAGGGGCGGCAGACGGCGAAGCTGGGCGCGCTGGTCGGGCTGATTGCGACCCCGCTGCTCGTACTGGTGGATGAATACCTGGTCAACCTGCCGGAACTGCTGCCCAGCCTGCCGACCATCATCAGCAACGGCTGGGTGCCCCTGGCCGGTCTGCTGCTGATGCTGTGGGTGTATTACGAAATCGTGCGGCGCGGATTTCGCGCTTCCGCTTGCGAAGCCCGGCAGAGCGTATTCACGCTGCTGGTGGTGGGATTCGTGGTGCTGACCGTGATCGGAGTCGCCTTTCGCGGCGAAAACATGGCGCTGATGTGGCCCTGGGAGGTGCTCTAGCATGGACGGCACACCACAATCACAGGTTTCGCGGCGCGGGTTCCTCAAGCTGGCCTGGGGCGCGGCAGGGCTGGCAGTGTTGGGCGAGTCCGGCTGGCTGACCTACCGGTTTTTGTCTCCGCGCGTCGTCGAAGGCGAATTCGGCGGGGTGTTTGAGGTGGGGCCGGTGGAGAACTTTCCGCCCGGCAGCGTGACGCCGGTCAATGCCGGGCGCTTCTACCTGGTGCGGCTGGAGGATGGCGGCTTTTTGGCGCTCTACCGCAAGTGCACGCATCTGGGCTGCGCCGTGCCCTGGGACCCGGCCAGGGGCCAGTTTGTCTGCCCGTGCCATGCCTCGGCATTTGAAGCGGACGGCGAGGTGCTCAATGCGCCCGCGCCGCGCCCACTCGACCGCTTCCCGGTGATCATTGAGAACGGGGTAGTCATGGTGGATACCGGCACGACTATCCAGCGCGACCGGCCCAAGCCCGGAGATATTGTGTACCCACAGGAGCAGGGATAATGACTCGCGAAATGACCTGGATGGGATTCCTGGCGACGGTGTTGATCGCGGTCGTGCTGGCGATTGCCGCCGCGCGTGAGCAGGATCGCCAGCAGCAGGCGGCGATCGACCTGCGCATCGAGTCGGTGACCGCCGGCATCGATCGCTATGCGGAGAACTGCGCGGTATGTCATGGCGCGGCGGGCGAGGGCCTGGGGACAACGCCCGCATTGAACAACGACGGGCTGCGAGCGATGGATGCCGAGACGATCGCCAAGACTATCGCGCGCGGACGTTATAACACCGTGATGGCAGCCTACAGCGTGGCCGAGGGCGGAGTCTTCACCGATGCGCAGATCGACCAGTTGGTAAGCGTGATCCAGTATGCGAACTGGGACGTGGTGGCCGCGCGCGTGGACGAACTGGGCCTGACCCCGCCCGAAGCAGTGGTGATTGAACTGACCGGGGAAACGCTCGCTTCGGTGCGCAGCCTGCCGGATGGCGAGACCCTGGCGAACGGCCTGCAAACCTATGCGACTGAATGCGCCGCCTGTCACGGTGCGAACGCCGAGGGCACCAGCATTGCCCCGGCGCTGAACAGTGCCGACTTGCGCGCGACCTCCACCGATGCCGACCTGGCGCGTACCATCGAGCAGGGCGTGCCGGGTACCCTGATGGCCGGGTGGAGCCGCACACTGACCGCCGACCAGATCGCCGAGGTGGTGCAACTGATCCGCCGCTGGCCGGAGCTGGAGTCGGCGGGTATCGAAATTCCCGTGATCGAGGCTGCGCCGGTCGATATGAGTCCCGAAGCTGTCGCATTGGGCGCGCGGCTGTTCTCGCTGGCGTGCGCACAGTGTCACGGTGCCCAGGGGTATGGCACCCCGATGGCCCCGGCGCTGAATAACCGGACCTTCCTGGAAGCGACGTCGGACGCGGTCATCGAGCAGATCATCGCGGGCGGCGTGCCGGGCACCGTCATGCCGGCCTGGGGCGGACGCCTCAGCGAAGCGGACATCGCCGCGCTGACGGCATTCCTGCGCAGCCTGGAACCGACCGCGCCCGCGATTGCGCGCCCCTAAAGAGAGGTGATACTATGGCAGTGAAGCCGCGAACGAACTTGATCCTGGATGGGGTGATCTTCGGCCTGTTCGTGGCCATCATGATCACAGGGCTGCTGGTGTGGCTGGTGTATCCTTCTGGGGGACCACAGCCCGGCGGACGGCACGGCGAAGGCCCGATCCAGGCCGGGTCGAGCACGATCCTGGGGGTCGAAAAACACACCATGACCGATCTGCACGCCTGGCTGGGGCTGGTCATGGGTGGGGCTGTGATTCTTCACCTGGGCGTGCATTGGAAGTGGATTCTTTTCCAGGGGCGACGCTTGTTTGGGCGGCAGTCCCGGCGGGTGCGCCGCGAATTGCCCCCGCGGCCATCGCCTTCCCAGGTCGCCCGTCGGTGAAGGAGCGAGCATGAGCCGGAAGATCCTCATTGCGGATGACGATGCCCAGTTGCGGCGCACGGTGCGCGCCTACCTGGAAGAGTCGGGGTTCACCGTGCTGGCGGCGGGGAACGGCAAGGATGCGCTGTTCAGCGTGCGCCACGAGCAGCCCGATCTCGTGCTGCTGGACGTGATGATGCCGGAGATGGACGGCTTTGAGGCGGCGCGGCTGATCCGCAAGGAGCGCGCCGTGCCGATCATCATGCTCACCGCGCGCGACGACGAGGCCGATCAAACCGTCGGGCTGGAATTGGGCGCGGATGATTATGTGACCAAACCCTTCAGTCCGCGCGTGCTGGTGGCCCGAGTCAAAGCGGCGCTGCGCCGTGCCTATGGCGACCTGGCGAGCGAGCCGGTCGTGCTGCGCGTGGGCGGGCTGCGGCTGAACGAGGAAGCGCGCGAGGTGACGCTCGACGGGCAGACGCTCGACCTGACCCGCTCGGAGTTCGATCTGCTGGCCGCGCTGATGGCCCGGCCTGGGCGTGTCTTCACCCGCATGGAGCTTCTGGAGCGCACCCAGGGCGAAGCCTTCGCCGCCTATGAGCGCACCGTCGATGTGCACATCAAAAACCTGCGTGCCAAGTTGGGCGCGGCGGGTGACCTGGTCGAAACTGTGTACGGCGTGGGTTACCGGATGCGCAGCGATGAATAGGCTCTGGGTGCGCCTGACGGTCGCTTTTCTGGTGGTCGCCCTGGTCGCGGTGGGATCGGTGGCGGTGGTGGTCAACCGCATCACGGCCAGCAGCTTCCGCAGCTACATCGGTCAGCAGACCAACGCCAACGCCAACGCCGATCTTCTCCGGCAGCTTGAGGACCACTATGCCAGTACCGGCTCGTGGGAAGGGGCGCAGGCGATCCTGGCGCAGGCCCGCAGCGGTCGCGGAGCAGGCCAGGGGCAGGGGCAGGGGCACGGCGGCGGCACGGGAGCAGGTGGCGGCGGGACGCTGTTTCTGCTGACCGGGACCGATTACACCGTGATTGCGGCCAGCAACGAGCAGCATATTGGCCGCGCGCTCAACGATGACGAGCGCCGCCAGGCCCTGGCCATCCGCGTGGACGGCCAGACGGTGGGCTACCTGCTGCGCGAAGGCGCAGGCGCTCAAGCCCTGGATACAACTCAGCAGCGCTTTCTGGATGATGTCTCGCGCGCGCTGACCCTGGCGGCTGGCGGGGCGATTGCCCTGGCGCTGATCATGGGGCTGGCGTTCGCGTGGCTGCTGGCGCGCCCGCTGCGCTCGCTGCGGAACTCGGCGGCAGCCATCGCCCAGGGCAAGCTGGGCACCCAGACGCCGGTCGAGGGCACTGCCGAGTTCCGGCAGGTCGCCTCGGCCTTCAATCACATGTCGTCGGCCCTGGCCGAAAGCGAAGCTACCCGCCAGCGCATGACCTCCGACATCGCCCACGAGCTGCGCTCGCCGGTCAGCGTGATGCGTGCGCAGGTAGAAGCCATGATGGATGGTGTGTTCCCGCTCAATGCCGAGCAGCTGGCCGTCGTCTATGATCAGACGCTGCACCTGGGCCGCCTGGTCGAGGACCTGCGCACCCTGACGCGCGCCGAGGCCGGGCGTCTGCCGCTGGAGATGGCCCCGCTCGATCCGGCAGCCTTTGTGCAGCGCGTCGCCGCCGATTTTGCCCCGCTGGCGCACGAAGAGTCGATTGCCCTCACCACCGAAATCGCGCCCACGCTGCCTCAAATACAGGCTGATGCCGACCGACTGCGCCAGGTGTTTGCCAACCTGCTGGCCAATGCGCTGGCCCATACCCCCGCCGGCGGCAGCATCACGGTGCGCGCTGTCCC
This sequence comes from Anaerolineae bacterium, assembly GCA_034429275.1. Classification (GTDB taxonomy): domain Bacteria; phylum Chloroflexota; class Anaerolineae; order Aggregatilineales; family Aggregatilineaceae; genus DAOUFU01. The sequence continues at coordinate 20,705 of DAOUFU010000251.1, forward strand.
GACCGGGACGGGCGTCCGTTTTGCGGTGGTGGATACCGGCCCAGGATTGACTCCTGAGCAGGCCGCGCACGTCTTCGAACGCTTCTACCGGGCCGACGACGCCCGTCAGCGCGACCGGGGCGGTTCCGGGCTGGGGCTGGCGATTGCGCAGGAATTGGTGCGCCTGCACGGTGGACGCATCTGGATCGAGAGCGCGCCGGGCGCGGGCAGCACGGTGTTCGTCGAGATTCCGGCGTGTGGGCCGGGCGTGTGAGGGAATGCAGCGATTTCGGCTACAGCATTCGCCGCAGCGTGTCGAGCCGCTTTTGGGCATCTTCCGGCGTCACCGCCAGCCCGTGCATCCCGCCATACGCCTCCACAATGAAAGAGGCCGAGACAGTTCCCCACAGCGCGGCCTCAAGAGGATCGCCGGTGGCGGTGATTCCGGCCAGGAAACCGCCGCAAAATGAATCACCGGCCCCGGTGGAGTCTACAAGCCGGGAAGGGAACCCCGGCACGTGCCGCAAACGATCCGCCTCTCGCTCGAAAACAAGTGATCCGCGCCTGCCGTCCTTGATGACGATGGTCTGGGGGCCATAGGCGGCCAGGCCGCGACACAGGGTATGCAGATCGGGCGCGTTTTGCTGCATCAGGCGCGCTTCGGCCATGCTGGGCAGGAAGACGGCGAGCCGAGACAAAAACGTCGCCAGCGCCGATGTTTCGAGGTCCTCACGCAGGGAAAGGGGAAACATATCGGCGGTGGCGAGCATCTGCGGAAATTGGGCGGCCCAGGTGGTCCACGCCGCCATCGTCTGGAAGCGCATCGGGCAAACATGGAGCGCGTCTGCCTCCAATGTGCTCACCATGCCGGGCACCGGCGACATGCGCACGTGGTAGTCCTGCACGGCGCGGCCAAACTGCCGGATGCTGGATTCCGTCAGGGTGGCATCGTCGTACATGTTGGGTCGCAGGGGGACGAGCGCGCTGTTTCGCGGCACATAGGTTCGCTGGCCATCCTCTTCATAGAGCACCCAGGCGCGCAGTGTCTCCGACTCGGCAATATGGAGGTGGCGCATGTCGATTCCGGCATCTTGCAGTCGCCGGGTATGCTCTGGCGGCCAATCGCTGCCCGCGACGCTCACCATGGCGACCTGGCTCCCCCAGATGCGCGCGCCAATAGCCGCATACAGCCCATCTCCACCGGCGACGCCCATCTGGGCCTGGCCGGTGGCGTGGACGATGTCATCGAGGGTCAGGTTGCCGACAACCACAAGCCTGGGGGCCATTTAGATGTTGTACACGTCTTTCAGCACCTTGAGCGCCAGCCGGTCGCCAAACCCGCGCTTGTCTTCGGCCAGGTCGTGCCCCGTTTCTTCCCATATCTCCCGTTGCGTGGGCGCATCCCAGATCACCTGGTAGTCACAGCCGGAAGGTCCCCAGCGCAAAATGAAGCGCTCGAAGTGCGGCTTGAGATATTCGACTGCTTCCTCCACCAGCGGATTGGTGATCGTCTCGGTCCGGTCGCCCAGGTGCAAAAAGCGCCGGATGGTCGCCACTTCGGAGATCAACACGCTGACGTCGCGCGTCAGGCGGCGAAATTTGGGAAAGTCGTTATAGGGTTCGATGCGGTAAAACTCATGCGGGACGACATCGAACACAATGTGTGCCTTCGCCTGCGCCGCGATTCGCATGGCTTCGTGGGTGGCCGCGGTGCGCGGCTGATCCGGGTGCATGAAGCAGTAACCCGACACATACAGCACGCGGCACCCTTCGATCTCGGCCTGGAAGCGCCGGACATCCTGGGCCGACAGGTACTGATTGGCATTCGAGGGATTGTTCACCAGGAAGCGTATTCCGTGGCTGTCCCTGGCGATCAGCGCCAGCCCGGTCGGCACCTGGGAATCACGCACGACTCCGGCGGCCAGTTCTTCCTGTTCGAGCTGCAAGATGATGAATTCACCCTCAAAATCATCGCCCACTTTGCCCAGCAGCAGTGGCCGGTAGCCCATCTGCCGGGCGAACCGCGCGAAATTCAGGCCGCTGCCCCCCGGCTTTTTGTCGATGGGCATCCATTCGATTCTGCCATTGACCGTCAACTCGCCGAAGTGAAACGGCAGTTTACCCCGGACTACCCAGTCCAGGTTGATATCACCCATGATGATCAGGTCGTAGTTCTCCGGCATGGTGTCCTACTTTGCGATGGGGGCTTGCACAGCCTGCTTGATCGGGATCGGGAAATTCCAGTCGGACACTTTGTCGAAAGTCCACACCGGGCGGTTGAACTCTGTGGAGAGAATTTCCGCCAGGTGCTCCAGCGGCAGCCCGACGACGTTGCTGTAGCTGCCTTCGATCCTCTCGATGATGCGGATGCCCAGCCCCTGGATCGCGTATGCTCCGGCTCTGCCCAGCGGTTCCCCGGAGGCCGCATATTCCTCGATCTCACGGTCGCTCAAATTCGCCAGTGTGACCCTGGTCTCCACTGCATCGACGATAGTTTTTCTCTGTCCGTTGGTTGGATCAACCCCGATGATCGCCATGCCGGTTACGGCGATGTGTGTCTTTCCGCTCAGGTAACGCAGGTCCTCTTCCGCCTCTGCGATCGTGGTGGGATGGCCGACCATCTGCCACTCTTTGGTGACCGGGTCCTGCAGGATGATTTCGGTATCCGCGCCGATGATGAACTCGATGCTATCGCTGAAATCTCCCCTGCTCAGGACGTCCTCGGCTTTTGCCAGGGCCAGCCGCTTCACCCGGTCGTAGGGCGACTCGTGTGGGATGTGGTCTTCGGGGACCTCGCTGATTCGAACCTGGATTTTTCGGGGTGACACAAGCTGGCACAGTAAGTCCAGCCTTTGTGGCGATTTCGAGGCCATCACAATTCGCGGAGACAGGAAACTGAAGACCTGCTGCGCCGTCCGGTAATCGGCGTAGCCCACTTTTCGCCGGGGAGTGCGGGCGATCTTGGTATAATCCAGCTCGAACAGTTCCGATATGGTGTGGCCGGTGATGATCGCCTCGTGGGTATAATTCGAGGTGCGCAGGATGGCCACAGCAAAATCCTCGCGCAGCCGCTCGGAGATACTCTCGCGGTGCTGCGTCCAGGCATCGACCTCCGCCCCTTGCTCAAAGGGGATATTGAACCACCGGAAGATTTCGGGGAACTCGGAGACGATCACTCCTTTGGGCCTGGTGTTTCTCTTGGGCCGGACAGTCCTGCTGATCTCCTCGTAGGTGATCTTCGAGTCCATGTGCACCACAATATCCAGGATGACGATGCACTGGGCATCGCGCGCGAGTTCCAGCATCTTGATGGCATTTTCTTTTCGGTTGGGGTCGATCAAGCTGTATCCTGAACAGTAAAACACATCGGTCTTTTCGATCTCACTTTTGGCGCGCTCCACGACAAAATCGGGCAGGGATTGGTTGGCATCCGTCAGAGTGATGGAGATGTCTTTTTTCGCCTGGTTACGCAGGATGATCGCGATGCTGGTTTCTTCGGCGGGGTCACGAGGCAAGAGCGGCGTAATCCCCAGGCGGGCCAGTTCGTTCTCGATTTCGAGACCGAGCGCATCGCGCCCAACGACGCCTACCACCACGCAGGATGTGAAGCCTGCTTCGCGTGCCCCTTTGGCGAAGTTGATGGCCGTTCCTCCCGCGCCGCGCCGGATATCGTCAAGCACTTTTTTGCCGGGCGCTTTCAAGTCAGCGAAGAAATCCTCCGGCAGCCTGTCATAGATGAAGTCATAGTTGATGTCGCCCATACACAGCGCCGAAAATTCTGGGTCGGAATAGGCTACCCCGTTTTCGCTGATGACCGATTGGAAGGTGGGAAGCATGAACCGGTCGCCGAAGTGCTCCTGAAGCACGCTGATGAATTCGCGCACAGGCAGCCCTACGATGTTGCTGTAGCTCCCTGAGATGCCCTCAAACAGGGCGACTCCTTTTTCCTGGATGCCGAATGCGCCCGCTTTGTCATAAGGTTCAGCGCTGTTGATATAGCTGGTGATGTCTTCTTCAGAATATTCACGGAGCTTGGCGTCGGTGATCGTGGTTTTGGTCACCGGGTGCTGGAGATCGTTGGCCAGGGCAGCGGCTATGCTGGTAATCATCTTGATCTGTTTGCCCCGCATTTTGCGCAGCATGTCGAATGCGCGGCTGCGTGCATCTTCGAAATCCTGAGGACCGGCGAATTCGATCGCCCTTCTCAGCGGCGTATCGAGGATTTGATTGTCGCACACCGCGATCGTATCGACTCCCACCACCAGGGTATCGGCCAGGTTGATATCCGTGCCCAAAATGCTGCGGAGCCGGGTCCAGTCGGTTGCCACATAGTTGATTTTTTCGCGCGCTGTTTCCTCTGCATACCGGATGCAGTCCTCAAGCCGGGAGTTTTCGGTGGTGTCTTCTTCGAGATGCACTGAGGCATGGACGGCATAATAATCGATGCCTTCGTACCATCCGATCTGCCTCAGAAGCTCTTTCCGCCGGGGAGACTTCGAGGTCAGCAGGATCGAGGGCACCGGTAAATAGTCCACCCTGATCCGGTCAAGAATGGACAGGACATCGCGCTCCCAGTTCTCTTCGGTGAGCCGGACGGCCTGCCAGTCGCACAATCCTCTCAGAACATCGGGCAGGCTGTCTCTGGGGGGCATTCGGGCTTCATTCACCAGGGCCGGAACGATGGTGATGTTGTGCTCCAGAGCGTACTGAATTTCCTTGCGGACCCAGTCCTCCGGGTCATCAATACGGCGGCGACCGTACTCATCCTGGCAGGTGAGCCATTCATTGCCGATCACAGCAACCACCAGCGAGGAACTTGCGAGCTTCTCCGCGATCTCTCTGGCCCATCGATCGCCAGCCCTGATCGCATCGCGGTCAAAAAACACCATATCGCGATCGCGATAGGCGTCTTTCAAGCCCATCCAGATGTTTCTGGCTTCGGCTTGCGAATCTTGCCTGCGGTAACTGATGAATATCATTGGGCGCGTACCTCGATTTCCAAAAGGCTCTACGGCAGCAAATAGGAACACAACGCGGGCAGGCGATCGATCGGAACGCGCGGCGAGGGGCGCTGCCTGCGATGAGAAATCTTCAATTCACAAGGTTACGATTGGTGTATTGCAGTGTAAGGTGAAAGCTTATGGCCTAATCATTGCCATGTAATGCTAAAAATATAGTATAGGCCAGCTTTCCGCGGAAATCAAACCCCCTGAGCCGGGGTGTTTCGCCACACTCAAGTGTGCGCCTATGCCCAGAATCTGAAAGCGCACTGAAGGCGCTGGCAAAGTTGGTCGGCGGCGGGGTACCTCTCAAGCTCCCTTTGGGGGGCTTACACGGCCCGCTGGCGACCAGCGGGCCGCCAACGCCATGCAGAAGCGGTCAGGCGTTCGCTCGCCGCCTGCTGACCCGGTCGAGCAGGTGGCGCACGTTGCGCCGCAGGGCGATCACCGGGTGCTGCGCCAGCGCGCGCAGGTAGTAGCTTCGCGCGTCGCGACGGCTGTTCCGCAGCATCGCCAGTTCCGCCAGGTGCAAGTAGGCCCTGGCCCGGTCGGATCGATCCGCCCAGCGCAGATGGGGCAGGTTGCGCACAATCGTCTGTTCGCGTGCGATCATCACCTGCGGCCTGTACTGATCGGTCAGCGAGCTGCCGTGCGCGCGGTACAGGTACAGATCGCGGTGCAGGGGAGTGAGGGTGAACTGCGCCGACGCCCGCAGCCAGAAGTCATAATCCTCGGCCAGGAACAGGTCTTCGGCATAGCCGCCCAGCGCCTCGTGAACGGCTCGCCGGTACAAAAAACACGCCCTTACGACAGATTTGTAGACCAGCGCGCGGGGATCGGCGACGGTCTCTTGTTTGATGACCTGTCCCTGGGCGTCGATCAGGCTGTAGTCGGCGTAGACAACATCTGTGTCCGGGTGCGCGTCCAGGAACTCGACCAGCGTCTGGAGGGCGTGGGGACGATACAGATTATCGTCCGAGGTCCAGGTCAGGTAATCGCCCCTGGCGGCGCGGAAGCCGGTATTCAGTGCGCCGGGCAGGCGCTTGTTCTGGTCGTGACGGATGATGTGGATGCGGGGGTCGCGCGCGGCGAACCGGCCCAGAATCTGCGGCGTGTCGTCGGAAGACGCATCATCAACCGCGATCAGCTCCCAGTCGGTGTAGGTTTGATCCAGGCAGCTCTGGATCGACTCCGTCAGGAAGGACGCCCCGTTATAGGTGGGCAGCACAATGGACACGCGCGGAGTGGACTCGGTCATGCTGGCTGCTCCAGGATGATCTTGACGATGCGCTCGGCGGCGTGACCGTCGCCATAGGGATTGTCGCCGCGCGTCATGGCGGCGTGGGCTACCGGGTCGGAGAGTAGCCGCGAGGCCTCGGCCACGATCCGCTCGCGGTTAGGGCCGGTCAGGCGCGCCACCCCCGCAGTGATCCCTTCCGGGCGCTCGGTGGCTTCGCGCATGACCAGCACCGGCACGCCAAAGGTGGGCGCTTCTTCCTGGATGCCGCCCGAATCGGTCAACACCAGGGTGGAGCGCCGCATCAGGTTGGCCAGCGCGCGGTAATCCAGCGGATCGAGCAGCAGCATATTGGGCAGATCGGAGAGCATCTCGCGGACCGGCTGCTGCACATTGGGATTGAGATGGACCGGGAAGACAAACGTCACGCCCTCCGGCTCGAACCGCCCGGCGAGATCACGCAGCGCCAGGCATATCTCGCGGAAGGCGGGGCCAAAGTGCTCGCGGCGGTGCGCCGTCACCAACACCCGCCGCCGGTCCTGCGGCACAACCGCCAACGGACTCGCGGCCCAGTCGAACGGCTGCGCGGTGATCGCCAGCAGCGCATCCACGATCGGGTTGCCGGTCAAAAAGATCGCCGGGGGCGGGCAGCCTTCTTCCAGCAGAGTCTGGCGAGCGGTCTCGGTGGGGGCGAAGTAGATATCGGCGGCCAGGTCGGCGATGCGCCGGTTCAGTTCTTCGGGGAAGGGCATGAATTTGTGCCCGGTGCGCAGCCCTGCCTCGACATGGCCAAACCTCACGCGGTGGTAGTGGGCGATCAGCGCCGACGCCAGCACGGTCGTGGTATCGCCCACCGCCAGAATCCAATCCGGCTGCACCTGCTGAACCACGTCATCCAGCCCGGTCAGCAGGTGAGCGGTCAGCCGGGCCAGCGATTGATCTGCCTGCATCACCGCCAGGTCAAAATCGGGCACCAGGCCAAACAGGTCGAGCGCCTGGGCCAGCATGTGGCGGTGCTGCCCGGTGGAGCAGACCACCGACCGGATGCTGTCGGGGTGATGGGCAAGCTCCCGGATGATGGGGGCCATCTTGATGGCTTCGGGTCGTGTGCCGACCACGCTGAGAACGCTGATACTCATTTCATTCTGCTCCCACAGAGTCAGGATCAGGGTTTGACCAGGCCCAGGCGGGCCAGCAGCGGGCGCAGCCCGGCCCGGTTGATGATCGCGCGCGGGAGGGCGCGCAGCCGCCGCGATCGAGCCGCGCGGCGCTGCCCGCGCTGCCAGGCCAGCAAACGCGCATCGGCACCCGGTCCCCACATCCGGTCGGCGATGGCATCCGGCAGATCGCTGCCCGCGCTGCCCCAGGCCAGCCAGTTCTCGCGCAGCAGGTCCGGGTCCACCGGGCGCAGGCGATCCCATTGGCGGTGGCGCATCAGCACGATGTCGATTTCGACCCATTCCAGCGGGTTGCCCGATGCGCTGAGGTTTCCTGCATGAAGGATGAACATCCCCGCGTTGTGCGTGCCAGGGCAGTAGCGCGCAGCCCGCACCGCCGCTCGCGCCGACCACTCAAAATCCCCGGCGATGCGGAAATGCTCGTCGAATGGCCCGGCCTGCTCATAAAGCGTGCGGGCGAACATGAAAAACGGGCTGAACGCGGCTTTGGGCGAGATGATGTCTGGGCGGTAAGGGGCCGGGTAGTTTCGACTTGTCGTCCAGCCCATGCCCATCCACCGGTGCCGGATGCGCTGGGTGAACGGGAAATCGACCACCTGGCAGCCGCCCGCAATCAGGCGCTGCCCCTCGATCAGCGCGTCGGCAGTGCGCACATCATCCACGTTCCAGATGCCGATGCACCCGCTGCTGGCCGCGGTCACACCCCGGTTCCACGATGCATACAGCGACTCGCGCGGCACGTGCAGGATCACCGGGTGGACTGCCCCCTGCGATTCCGCTTGTTCGGCCAGCCGGTCGATCAGCGCGCGCTCGGCGGGCGAGGCGTCGTTAGCGACGATCACCACTTCCAGGGCCAATCCCGCAGCGCGAAGCTGCGCGCCCACGGCCAGCAGGGCCGCGCTGTAAGCGGCGAGGTGTTCCTCTGCGCGAAAGAGGGACGTAATCAGCGAGATGTCCAAAACGGTCCTTCAGGTGTGTGGTTCTGCCGGGTATGCGGCTGGTCTGGCGGGCTATTCTGGCGTATGAATCGCAGAATGGCAACCCATGTCAGGCAAACGCGGGGCAAACGCGAGGGGATCGTGTTCCGATGTGCACCGGCCCACTCTCACAGGCCGGTGCACATTTCTTCGCGGAACGCACCTACTGCACGAGCGGCGTCTTATCGGTCTCTGCCATCGGCAGTTCGATCCGCGAGGGATAGGTGCTGCTGCGCGCTATCGTCAGCACGGGATCGCCCTCTGTGGGATAGCGGGCGAACATCTCGGCATCGGCCCCGGCCAACGCCACGCGCAGACTCCAACCTGCCGGTACGACGATAGAGGTCGGCTCCAGGCCCAGCGGCACCTCGATGATCTCGCCTGGGACCAGCGGCGCGGCATCGGCGCGGGTCATGCTGCGATATGGCCCGAACATGGCATACGGCGGCTCTGAGGTCGATACGCGGTGAATCAGGCGCAGCACACCCTCGGTGAGATAGACCACGCGGCCATCGGGCGCGACGGCTTCCAGGTAGACATGAAGCGCGCCATCCTCGTGTGTGGAGGCCAGGTAAACCGTCACCACCGGTGTGCCGGTGATCTCCACCGCCGAGCTGAGCGGCGCGCTGGTATACGTCAGGCGCAGGGCATCTTCGGCGGCGCGGTCGGGGTAGTACACATCTTCGCCATAGACCTGGGTCGCCCACCGGTTGGAATGGCTCTCACCGGATTTTGCCGCGAAATTCACCGGGTAGAGATCGGCGGCATCCGGCGCGGTTGGCAGTTCGGCGACCAGGCTTCCGCCGTCGCCGAAATACCAGGTCACCGGCGAGAACCCGGCAGGCGGCCAGGTGTCGGTGGTGGTCCAGGTCCCGGCGTTCATGGTGTAGTAGTAGATGCTGTGCTCGTGCTCCGTGCCCTCACCGCGCAGGTAGGGGTCGAACCAGTCGCGCAGCGTCTCGAACTGGGTACGTAAATCCGGCTCAACCGGTGTTTCGGCGGGCTGGAAAGGATCGGCGTTGTTGTTCGCGCCGTGATCCCAGGGACCAATGATGACCTTCTGCGGGTTGCTGAAGGTCATGAAACGCCCCAATCCCTGCGAGACGGTGGCGGCATCCAGCCAGCCCAGCCAGACGAACATCGGCACGCCGGAGCGTTCAATCGGTTCGCGCAGAGCGAACGGGCTGATGTCGGCAAACCCATACCCGCTGCTGCCAAATGGATCATCCCGGTAAGTGATGCCGGAGATCACCTCAAACACGTTGGGATTCTGGCGGTTGGCGATAATGGATTCCAGTTGGCTCTTGTCTGCATCCTCGTCCACGGGGCGGACGCCCGGCACCATGCGGCGGATCATGGCGCACTCTGCCTCGGTGGTGGCTCCGGCCAGGGGGCAGATGTCGTTGCGGTCCAGGGCGGCCACGCCATCGCCCCAGGTCTGGATGAAGCCGGGAGCCAGCACGCCGCCGGGCATCGCAGCCACATAAAGGGGGTCAAAATCGTTGAACATGGGTGCAACAGCTTTGAGGGCCGGGTGCTGGTTGATCGTAACCAATTCCGCGGTGTTGCCCTCATATGAGATTCCATACGCGCCGACGCGGCCATTCGACCACGGCTGGGCGATCACCCAGTCAATCACTTCACCGTAATCGGCTATCTCGTCCGGCGACCACTCGATGGGCCGCGCACCTTCCGACGCGCCGGAGCCGCGTGCATCGACCACGACCAGCGCGTAGCCTGACTCGATGAACCATTGTTCGAATAAATCTTCCTGTGGGATTCCTTCCGCTGCTCGCCAGTAGCGGGTCATGCGCAGCAGGGTAGGGACGATCTGTCCGGGCTGGAGGGTGGCGGGCAGCCACACATCTACCGCGATACGCACGCCGTCTCGCATGGGCAGGTACAACGACTGCCGCAGCGGGTACCCCGCGGGATTGGTCCCGTCTTCCTGCGCCTGGACTGCCGGTGATGCCACCGCAGCAACCAGAATCACCACCAGCCACACACCGATCAACGTACGTTTGATCATCAGGCATCTCCTTGTGTAATGCCTGCCACCCGGCAGGCTCTACTTTTTCCAATACGCGGCACAATGGCGTAGGTTGCATGCGCGCCTGGCTGCGGGTGTGAGCAAAAGTTGACAGGCGCCCACTTGACAAACCGGGCACTCGCTGGACGGGCGATCTGGCCTCACCCCGCACGGCCAAAACCGGGCCGCGCCAAAACTGTTTTTGGAGAGGGGCAAAACCGAGCCGAACCCGCAGGGAGCGGCGAGGTTTGGGGTGAGGCCGGTGTTTGCCCGGAAAACGCGCTGTCAGGTTTTGCACGCGCGCCTGGCTGCAAGTCACCTGCGCGCCGCCGGTTCTGCTGCTAACATAGAGGGGTATTTGCGCGGAGTGTGAGAAGCTGCGTGAGGAAAAGTGTATGCACCCCGAAATCCTGTCGCCCCAGCAGTTGGATGACCTGTTGACGTGTTATGCCCATTCCAGGCCGGAAGGGACCCCCGACGATACGCCGTTGATGCGCCTGCTGGCTACCATCGACCGCGACCAACTGTCGCAGATCATGACCGAGCAGCGGTGTCAGCCCGGCGAGGTGATCTGCTGGGAAGGCGACTCCGGCGATGCCATGTACCTGATCCGGTCCGGGCGGGTCCTGGTCTTCAAGGATAACCTGGACGCGCCCACCATCATCGGGGAACGCGGCCCCGGCGAGATTCTGGGCGAGATGGCTCTGCTGGAAGGCCAACCCCGTTCGGCGACCGCTGTCGCAGTGGACGAGACGCGCCTGCTGCGCATCGCCAGGGAGGGTTTTCACACCTGGCTGAGCAGTTCACCTGCCGTGGGCATGAGCATCATGGCGACCCTCAGCGCCCGGCTGCGTACCTCCGACTCGGTGCGCACCGCCACCGAGCGCGATGAACGGCATCTGGTGCAGCAGGTCAGCCGCCTGCAGGGCGAAAAAGAGCAGCTACTCGATCTTCAACGCCTGCGCCAGGAAACAAGCGATCTCATTGTGCACGACCTGCGCAACCCGCTCGGCGTGATCTCCGGCGTGCTCAACATGCTGGATATGCTGCTGCCCGAAGACGTCGTGCAGGATAACCGCGAGCTGCTGGAACTGGCCTCATCCGCCTGTGAACGGATGCGGCGGTTGGTGGATTCGCTGCTGGACGTGGCCCGGTTCGAGTCGGGCGAGATGTCGCTGGCCCTGGCGGATGTCTCGATTGGGGCACTGCTGATGGAAAACGCGCGCCGCGAGTCGGTGCTTGCCGCCAGGCGGGGCATCACGCTGGACGTGGTGCTCGCTGACGATCTGCCCACCCTCACCGCAGACGTGGAAAAACTCGACCGCGTGCTGGCGAACCTGCTGGACAACGCGCTCAAATATTCGCCGGATGGAGGGCGGATCACGCTGGCCGCCGATGCCGGGCCGGAAGCGGTGGTCGTGCGCGTCATCGACGAGGGGCCGGGCATCCCCGCTGACCAGCGAGAGCGCATCTTCGAGCGCTTCGCCCAGGTGACCGGCACCGATCGCCCCCGGCGGCCTGGGTTTGGCCTCGGCCTGACCTTCTGCAAGCTGGCCGTCGAAGCGCACGGTGGGCGAATCTGGGTGGAGCCAGGCCCCGGCGAGCGCGGCAGGTGTTTTGCGTTTGCGCTGCCCCATGCCTCGGCGTTTGATTCACAATGAAAGTATCCACTGGCGTACGGCGCGAATAGGGCTGTTGACGAGGTTTTGATGGCAAAATGGATTGCCGCGGCGGGCCTGGTGCTGCTGGGATGTACCGGGGTCTTCGCCCAGGCGGACGATCGTTCAATCTGGCAGCCGGAGCCGGGCACAAGCTGGCAGTGGCAGCTCACCGGCACGATCAACACCACGTGGCCGGTAATGATGGTCGACATCGACCTGTTCGAGGCTCCACAGGCCACCATCGACGCGCTTCACCGCGATGGCCGGGTGGTGATCTGTTACTTCAGCGCGGGGAGTTGGGAAGCGTGGCGGCCCGATGCAGAGGATTTCCCCCGGCAGGTGTTGGGCGATCCGCTGGAAGACTGGCCGGATGAGCGCTGGTTGGACATCCGCCGGATCGACCTGCTGGGGCCGGTGATGCTGGCGCGGCTCGATCGTGCGGTGCGCAAAGGGTGCGATGGTGTTGAGCCGGACAATGTCGATGGGTATGTCAACGCGACGGGGTTTGACCTGAGCTATGATGACCAGTTGGAGTACAATCGCTGGCTAGCCGAACAGGCGCACAAGCGCGGCCTGTCTATCGGGCTGAAAAACGACCTGGACCAGGTCATCGACCTGGTGGAAGACTTCGACTGGGCACTGAACGAACAATGCTTCCAGTTTGAGGAATGTGACGCGCTGATCCCATACATCGAGGCGCGGAAAGCGGTGTTCGGCGTGGAATATGAAGGCCGCCCGGAGGACTACTGCCCACTGGCGCTGGCGATGGGCTTTTCGTGGCTGACCAAAACGCCCGATCTGGGCGATGAACCGCCCGGCGCGTGTGTGCAGGAAGTTGCCCAACCCTGAAGCGGAGGCATCTACCCGCCGTGTCGGGTGCATTTCAGTTGAGTTCATGCCCTGCATCTGCGGATGCAGGGCATCCGCGGATGCTCAAGCACTCTGGCAAATTGATCGGATATGAGAGGGCGAACGATTGGCCTCACCCCCGCGCGGCCAAAACCGGGCCGCTTCGCCCCCTCTCCGAAAATTTTCGGAGAGGGGGCAGACCAAGCGCCTCCCAAGAGGCGCGCAGGTCGG
>DAOUFU010000252.1:0-15187 GCA_034429275.1 Anaerolineae bacterium
CGCCTCATGGGAGGCGCTTGGTCTGCCCCCTCTCCGAAAATTTTCGGAGAGGGGGCGGAGCGGCCCGGTTTTGGCCGCGCGGGGGTGAGGCCGGGCAATCCCCACAGTCTCATGCCCCGAAAATGGAATACGCCCCGCGCTACAAAAAAACCGGGCGCGCGGAGGGCGCACCCGGTCGTGGACTTCATCGGACGGCTGGCGGGGCTATTTTGCCTTCGCCCAGGTGATCAGGCCGAGGATCATGGGATCGGCCAGGTCATCGTGCGAGGGCAGCACGCGCACCGACAGGCCACGTTTGCCCGTCGCCGTGTGACGGGTGGTCGCCTGGAACAGGTGGAGACTGGTCTTCTCGTCCTTCTCTTCCACGTGGACCATATCCAGCGACTCGCCCGCCGTGATCTGACCGCGGTTGTCGAGCGTGCCGGAATAGAGCTGCACGGTCACGTCTTCCGGCGAGAGCGCGCCCAGGTCTACCCAGGCTTTGACGGTCATGTCCTGGTTGACCTTGAGCTTATTGGACGGCTCGATGGTGATGTCGCGGATGGCGATCGATTCCCAGTGCTGGCGGACCTTCGCCTGCCACTGGGCAAACGCCAGGCCGCGCTTGACATTGGGATACACCAGGTTGTGGAAGCGCTGAGTGGCGGGCATGTAGTATTCTTCGGTGTACTCGCGCACCATGCGATAGGTGTTGAAGAACGGCGAAAGCTGCCTCATGCTGGCTTTCACCCGGCTGATCCACTCGCGCGGCAGGCCGTCGCGCCCGCGCTGGTAGAACATCGGCACGATGTCCTTTTCGATCAGGTTATAGAGCGCCTGGGCCTCGATATAGTCTTCCATGTCCCAGTCGTTCTGGAGGTATTCCTCGCCACTGCCGATAGCCCAGCCCACCATCGGGTCGTAGCCTTCGGCCCACCAGCCGTCGAGCACACTGGCATTCAGGCCGCCGTTGTAGATGACCTTCATGCCGCTGGTGCCGCTGGCCTCGTTGGGGCGGCGCGGCGTGTTGAGCCACACATCTACGCCCTGCACGAGATAGCGCGCGATGGCCATATCGTAGTTTTCGAGGAACACGATGGAGTGACGGAACTCCGGGCGCTCGGCGATCTTGACGATTTCCTTGATCAGCTCCTTGCCCAGGTGATCGTGGGGGTGGGCCTTGCCCGCGAAGATGAACTGGACGGGGCGGGCCTCGTCGTTGACGATGGCGGCCAGGCGGGCGATGTCGCGGAAGATCAGGGTAGCGCGCTTGTAGGTGGCGAAGCGGCGCGCGAAGCCGATGGTCAGCGCGTCGGGGTTGAGCACCTCGAAGGCGCGCTCGATCTCGGTCTGGGGTGCGCCGCGCGAGATCAGCTGGGCGTGCAGCTTGTTGCGCGCCCACGAGACCAGCTGCTCGCGGCGGCGCTCATGGGTGCGCCACAGCTCGGCATCGGGGATGCGGTCCACGTCCCACCACAGCTCCGGCGAATCGGGCTGCTCGCGCCAGGTCGGTTCCAGGTAGCGGTCGAACAGGGTCGCCATCTCGCTGCTGATCCAGGTCTGGATGTGGATGCCGTTGGTGATCGCGCCGATGGGAATCTCGTGCACGGGCAGGTTGGGGAACATCCACTGCCACATATCGCGGCTGACCGAGCCGTGAAGCTGGCTGACACCGTTGGCATAGGTGCACAGGCGCAGCGCCATCACCGGCAGGCTGAACAGGTCCATGCCTTCCAGGTGTTCGCGGCCCAGGTCGTGAAACTGCTCACGGGTGAGGCCCAGCTGGTTCCACAGGTAGGGGAAGTGCTCGTCGATCAGGTCGTAGCCGAAGCGCTCCAGGCCCGCCGGGACCGGCGTGTGAATGGTATAGACCATACCCACCCGGCAGATTTCTGCCGCCTGCCAGAAATCGAGCGAAGGGTTTTCCTTCATCATCAAGCGGATGCGCTCCAGGGCCAGGAAGGCGCTGTGGCCTTCGTTCATATGGCAGACGGTGGGGCGCATATTGAGCTTTTCGAGCAGCTGGATGCCGCCGATGCCCAGGATGATTTCCTGGCGAATGCGGGTTCGCTTGTCGCCGCCGTAGAGACGGTCGGTCAGGTCGCGGATGTTTTCGGGGTTGTCGGGCAGGTTGCTGTCGAGCAGGTAGAGCGGGATGCGCCCCACCTGGACCAGCCACACCGCCAGCTTTGCTTTCACATTGGCAATGGGCACCTCGATGATCATCGGCTGGCCGTCGTCATCGAGCACCTGCTTGACCGGGAGGTTCGCATAGTCGTTGATGGGGTACGACTGCTGCTGATAGCCGTCGGCATTGAGGTACTGGTGGAAGTACCCTTCTTCATACAGCAGGCCAATGCCGACCAGCGGCAGGCCGAGATCGGATGCGCTTTTGAGATGGTCGCCGGAGAGCACGCCCAGGCCGCCCGAATAGTTGCGCAGGCATTCGGTGAGGCCATATTCCATCGAAAAATAGGCGATGAAGGGGCGCTCGAACGAGCCGTAGTTCTGGCGGTACCAGGTGTTGGCAGTGGGACTCATGTAGGCGTCGTGCTGGGCGCATACACGGTCAAGGTGGGCCATGAAGGCTTCGTCTTCAGCCGCCCGCTGGAGGGCTTCCTGGCTGATGCGGCCTAGCAAGGCAACAGGATTGCTTTCGGTGGCTTCCCACAAGTCGCGGTCCAGCCGGCTGAACAGCGCGATGGTCTCGTGGTCCCAACTCCACCGCAGGTTATAGGCCAGGTCGCGCAAGCGTTCCAGGCTGGGCGGCAGGTTGGGGGAAATCTCAACCGTCGCAATGGGAGTGATCATGCTTATGCTGCTCCTGAATACTTGAGGATCGCATGAGGACCGGCGCGTGATCGCGCGCCGCCCTGCATGTGTAGCATAACAGGGCGGCGGAGATTCTGCCAATGACAGGTGAACCGGTTTATCGCGTGGGGGGGGCAGCTCTCGGCCCCTAATCGTCGGTATCGGAACGGCGTTTGCGGGCGCGCGTGCTGGGGCTGGGCAGCGTGGCGGCGGTGGGGTCGATCGGCGGCTCGACCAGGCGCGAACCGGGATCGCGCTGCGGCGCGGCGGGCATCTCCGGCAGCGGGCGTTCCGGCGCGTGGGCGGGATCGGGATGGATGGCCAGGGTGAAGGTGCTGCCCGCGCCCACCACACTAGCCACACTGAGATAGCCGCCGTGGGCCTCGGCGACGGCGCGCGCCACGAACAGGCCCTGGCCCAACCCGCGCGGATCGATGATCTTGCCGGAGCGGGTGCGCGCCTGGCCGCGATAGAAGCGCTCGAAAATGTGCGGCAGGTCTTCGGAGCGGATGCCGACGCCGGTATCGCTGACCTCAATGAGGGTGAGCGGGCCGTCGGTGCGGCCCACCGTGACGACGATCTCGCCGCCCGGCTCGGTGTATTTGATGGCGTTATCGATCAGATGGCTGACGGCCCACTGCAAGCGCCGGTTGTCGCCGGTGATGATCTGGCGGCTGCGGCGGATGACCAGCAGCGAGATCGACAGGCCTGCCTTGCGGATATCGGCATCCAGCCCCTTGATCACGGTGGTGAGCAGGGCGGGCAGGTTTACTTCTTCGTGGTGGACGGCGAAGCTGCCGGTGCCGATCTCCGAGAGGTCGAGCAGCTGCACGATCATGCGGTCGAGCAGGGCGGCGTTGCGGCTGATGGCTTCGAGGAAGCGGCGCTTGGGCGGCTGATCGGCGGGCAGGGCCAGCAGGACCTCACTCATACCTTTGATTGAGGCGAGCGGGGTGCGCAGCTCGTGCGACATCTGGGTGATGAACTCGTCCTTGAGCCGTTCGGCCAGGGTATCCTGGGTTACGTCGCGCAGCATGAGGACGGTGCCCAGCCGCTGCTGCTGGGGATCGGCTACGATCGCCATCTGCGCGCCGATGATGCGGTCGTTGACTTCGACGCGCCGGGCCGGGCCGAGCGTCACCTCGCCGTCGAGCGCGGTTTGGTGGCGGGCTTCGGCGAACATGCGGCCCAGGTCGCTGTCCCAGAAGTTGCGCACGGAGCCGAGCAGGTCGCGGGCGGCCTGGTTCATCAGCACGATGCGGCCTTCGGTGTCCTGCATGATGACGCCCTCACTGATGACGGCGAGCACGCCGGTCAGGCGGGCGATGTCGGTGCTTTGCTCGCGGGCCAGGGCGGTGAAATAGGCGATGCGCTCGCGGGCCTGACGGCGCGCCTGTTCCTGGGCGAGGGCGCGATCGTGCGATTTGCGGCGCAAGCCCCCATAGAGCCGCCCGAAGAGCCGCCCGGTGTGGCTGCCCAGTGCGTCCACCGATTGAAGCATGGTGGCGACGGGGGCCGCCGGATCGGGCGAGGCGGGATTGCGAGAGGTGGACATGGGCCGCTCCTTGTGCGGGCAGACCGGCGGGCTGGCGCTCAATGAGCGGCCACGACCGGGTTAGTTGGATTTCTCAGCGTGAATTTTCTCCAAAAGCTGCTTCAGCTCAAAAAAGTCGGGCAGCGGCTTGTGGATGATGTGGTCTACGCCGCATTCGGTGAACATTGCCTGCCGTTCGCTTTCGTTGAGGCTGAACGCCGTCATCAGCACGATGGGGATGCGCGAGAGCGCGTCGATGCTGCGGATGCGGCGAGCGATCTCGTTGCCGCGTGGGCCGGGCATACGGATGTCCATCAGCGCGAGTTCGGGCAGGTCGCCGCCGTAATCGCCCGATTCCACTTTGTCGAGCCATTGAAACGCCTGGTTGCCATCTCGAAATTCCAGGGGGGTGTGCCCCCACGCTTCAAACATGAATTTGACGATATTCCTGATGTCGTCTTCGTCTTCCACCACGATCCAGGGTTTCACGCCAGGTCCTCCGTAGAGCGAACGATATTGGGGGCCGCGCACGATTCCCACTGCGACTGCCTCAGCGGGCGGCCTGGCAGCTGGGGCAGCGGTGCCGATCATTACGACACCATAAAGGGATTCGATCGGCATTCACTATTCATTCACTATAAATGATAGCACAAATCGGGCCGTGAGCATATCACCACTTTGGTGGGTTTCACAGTTTTTTCAGGGTGGCAGCGGGTTGGGTGTGCACCGGAAAGCGGTTGGATCAAGATTTGCGGATTACGCCCGCCGCGCCTATGCTATAGGATAATCGTGAATCGGACTGCCGCAACAAGCCGGTAGTGATTGTGCGTGTGGGAGTGCCATTGGTGCCTACCTGGATGGTTGTTGAAGACGAACCGGATATTTATGATGTCCTGCTCGCCATGTTTGAGATCTGGGGCATCGAAGGGGTTGCCTTCGTAGATGGCGGCGAGGCGGTCGCGTGGATCGATGAGGTAGATGCGGGCCGGGTTCGCGGCGATCTGCCGGAGCTGGCGATCCTCGATATTCGTGTGCCCGAAGTGAAGGGACCGCAGATCGCGGCACGGCTGCGCAGAAGCCCGGTATTGGGCGATATCGCGATTGTGCTGATCACGGCTCACCGGCTTTCGCCCGAAGAAGAAGCTGAGGCGATGGCGATTTCGGGGGCGGACCTGCTGCAGTACAAACCGCTGCCCGGCATGGTGGAACTTCGGCGCATGATGGACACGGTGATCGCCAAGCGCAAGCGAATCAAGGCCGCGCGCGAAACCGCCGAATCCGGCACGGTGCAGGTAACGGAAACCGTCTCCGCACCGCCGAACCTGGCTGTCGATGCGGCGGTCCCTTCGGCGAGCGTACCGGCCAGCACAACATCTCCGTCACCCAAAGTTGACTCCGCACAACCCTCGAACGGCAAATCGGTCAATGGAAATGGGGCGACGCCGGCTGCGCCGGAGCACTAGCGGCCCGCTGTGTCCGGACGGTGGGGGAGGACGCGATGCAGAATATCAATCCAACCAACAGCATCACCCGGCGCGGGCGCTACTACCTGTTTTTGGGGCTGCTGGCCCTGTTTGGCGGGGCGATTGCGCTGGTGCTGGGCATTCTGTTCCTGTTCTTCCCGCTGTGGGAAGCGCTGTGGTTCGATGTGATCAACGGCCTGCTGCTGCTCGGTGGGGTGGTGGGCATCCTGGCGGGCATCGCGGGCATCTACCGCGCGCTCACCTTGCAGAAGGATAACCCGATCTCCAAAGCGGTCGGGGATGGCCTGGCCCAGTTCCTCGACCACCGCTATACCTATCTGCGCAACGTGAGCAAGCGCGGAGTCGGGTATATCGATGGCGTGCTGGTGGGGCCGCCGGGCGCGCTGGTCTTTCGCATTGTCGATTATGTGGGCCAGTGGCGCAACGAGCGCGCCCAGTGGTTTGTCCAGACGCGCGATGGGCGGATCAAACCGGCCAACCAGAACCCGACTCGCGAATGTGTCGATGATGTGCTTGCGCTGCGCAAATTCCTCAAAAAATATGGCCTGGAGAGCGTCCCCGTTTACGGCATTGTCGTCTTCGAGAAGAGCAATGTCCAGCTTTCGGCGGCGGACCCCGTGGTGCCGATTGCCGAGATCAGCACGCTGTACCGCATTATGCTGCGCGATTACCTGGTCGATGAGCGCATCGCCCCGCCAGTGGTGACCGAGACGGTGAACGCCATCATCGACGGCTAACACCCGGCCCACGCCAGGGGACCGCAGCCATGACCCGCCCCAATTTACCCATCGAGGAATTCCCGGACGACTTTGTCGAAGAGGACGAGGACGAAGCATACGCACGCTTCCGGCGACCTCCGCCCGGCAAGCCTGCACTGCTGCCGGAGGAACCGCCGCGCAAGCTGGACGATACGCCTGTGGCGAGCGGGGTGCTGGGCGGGCCGGACATGGAGGGATCGCTGCTGCGGCGGGCGCTGAGCAGTGACGAGGCGGCGCTGCTGGAGGTTTCGCGGCGGGAGGTGTTTGGCGCATCCTTCGCGCTGCCGCTGCTGATCATCTTTGGATTGTTTGGGCTGATGCTCGCGCTGAGCGGTGACGATCCGGCCCCGGCGAGCGGTTCGCAACCTGCCTACACCCCCTCCATGTTGCCCACCCAAGAACCGACTCCCGTCGCCGGTGCTGCCTGGCCCGCAGACCTGTTCTATGTGCCGCATACCGTGCCCGCCCTGATCAAAGACGACATCCTGTATTTGGGTGCGCAGATGGGCTACCGCTTCTTTGGGCAGGCCGGGACGGTGTGGGCGATCACGGTGGAGGCGCGCGAGAGCGCCCTCGACCCGCAGGTGACGCTGTTCGGACCTGGTGGCGCGGTGATCGCCACCAACGACAACCGCGCGGCGGGTGTCACCGCCGCCGACCTGGTGGTGACCCTGCCGGAGACGGGCGATTACCGCGTGGTGGTCGAGTCGTCGGCGGCGAATCCTACCACCGGGTCCTACTTGCTGGCGGTGTTCGAGCGGTAGGCGCGGGCGATTCGGAGACGATTGCCCTGCGCTTGCCCCTTGCGCCCTGGTCGATTTGCGCAGGGTTGGGTATGCTGGACGGCACGATCGGACCCTGATGAGTGTATCACCATGAGGACAACACCATGCGTTATCGACTGCTGATTGCAGGCCTGTGCGTGCTGCTGGTGGCATCGCTGGTGCCTGGGCTGGCTGTGCCTGGGCAGGCTGTGCCCGGACGAGTCTCGGCCCAATCGACCGGGATTGTCACGGTGCGGCTGTGGCAGGGTGAATCGCCGCGACCGGCGCGGTATATCATCGGCCAGACGACGGGCATCCGGCTGCTGTATACCTGGTTTGCAGCGACGGATGCTCAGGTACAGGACTTCATCGCCCAATCGACCCTGACAATCACGCTGGACGATGAGCCGTTGTTTGTCTCGCCAGAGGCGGCGTCGATGTGGTGGCAGCCCAGCGAGCCGTTTACGCTGGGTGGGCAGTCGCTGCGGCGAGCATCGTGGGTGTTTGAGATCGCCGCGCTGCCGCCCGGTATGCACACCTTCAAGACGACGATTAGCCTGGCGGCGGCAGTGAGTGATGGAGTGTCGGCTGCGCCGTTTGGCCCCGGCGTGGTGACCGAAACCACCCAGGTGATCCTGGTGGTGGGCGCGGGATATGCGCTGCCGGTGGGCGTGGTTCAGCCTGCGACCCCGGTTCAGCCCGTGGTGCCCACTGCCGTACCGGTGGTGGTGGTGCCGCCCGCCCAGCCGACTCCGGTCCCCGTGCAGCCGGTGATCCCGACGGCCATCCCGCAGGCGACGCCGGTGCCGCCGCCCGCTCCGCAGGAACAGTGGATCACGCGCGAGCAGAGCTATGGCGGGCGCGTGGTCGGTACGCTGCTGGGTGAGGCGCAGGCGTACTGGTACCCGGCGGAGAACATGTTCGTGGACCCACCCATCACCTTCCACACCGGGCAGACGTTGTGGGTCTATGGCCTGGACCCGACGCGCCAGTTTTATATGGTGATCATCGACGAGGCGTATGTGTGGGTGAAGGCGTACCTGCTCGGCCCGACTAATGATGCCGTGTGGCAGGGGCGCGAACTGCCCACCGTGATCATCAACCCGAACAGTTGAGGACCGCCCGGCCTTTTTGATGCCGTACCGGATGCAGGGCGTCGGGGCACTTCCTCGCGCCCTGTTTTCGTGTGGGCAGTCCCCCAGGATTTGAGGACCACGCCCGCCGCCAAATTTGCTACAATGCAGGCATCGAGGCGGACAACCGCGCAGGAGGAATCCCATGTTTGGCTGGAAATCCAGGGGAGGGGCGGTGGAACCGGTGTTTCGCCGGGTCTATGCCCTGGAAGCAGTGGCAGCACTGGCGATGCTGGCCGGGTTTGCATTGGTGTGGTGGCAGGGGCACGATCCGGAGACGGCGTTCAACCTGTTCGATCGCGGATCGCGCGAACTGCGCCACCGGGATCCGCGTTTTGTGTTCCAGCCGCTGCTGGTGCTGTGGCTGATGTGGCCGTCGCTGGTGATCTCTGGTGTGCGCGGGCTGACCGGGATCGTTGTGCAGCCGGTCTCGTTCCGGTGGCTGGCACAGACCATGTGGGGAATTTCGGTGCTGCCGCTGGTGCATTTTTACCTGAACTACCGCGAGAGCATCCCCGAATTCTCGCCGCTGCAAGATGGCAGCATCGGCACCGGGTTCTGGATCACGGGCGGGGCGGTGATCCTGCTCGGCGGGGCGCTGCTGATCGAAAGCCTGATCCACGAACCAGAAGACTGGGGCGCGCCGCCGCCTGTCACCCTGCCGGCGGACGAGGCCCAGGTGCTGTGGGATGGCAAATACCTGGCGTGCCCGGTGTGTGGGATGCTCAATGATCCGCAGGCGCGGACATGTGCGAGCTGCAGAAGCCTGCTGTTCAACTTCGAGCCGGAGCGCAAACGCCAGGATTGATGGCTCGCCCTGGCGATCCGCAGAGAGAGAAGAGAAAGGAAACGCTCGTGGAATGGAATGAAATCGGCCTGGTGGCGGCTATTTTTGCGCTGCGCGTGATCGGCAACATGATGACCACCATCCGCACTGTGATGATCGTGCGCTCGCAGAAGTTCTGGTCGTCGGTGATCGGACTGTTCGAGGCGCTCATCTTCGCGCTGGCATTGGGCAGCGTGGTCACCAACCTGAACAACATCTGGAACCTGGCGGCCTACTGCATCGGGTACGCGGTCGGCGGCTACCTGGGGCTGGAACTCGAATACCGGCTGGTGCAGCGGTATGTCTCGGTGCAGGTGATTTCACCGCAGTTCGCCCATCCCATCGCCCAGGCCATCCGCCAGGCCGGTTATGGGGCGACGGAAAGCTGGGGGCGCGGCGTGGAAGGGCAGGTAGGGACAGTGACGGCGGTGGTCGGACATCAGCAGGTGAGCGAGGTGGTGCGCATCGCGCGCACAATCGACCCGGACGCCTTCATCCTGATGGAAGAGCTGCGCGGCATTTCGCAAGGCTATTTTGGGCGGCTGGCGCGCCACGCGCGCTGAGTGCGCCGCGCATCTGCGTGAGGGGAGGGCCGTGAGCGGACTGCCGGATGACGTGGGGCGGTTCATCGAGCATCACGCGCTGATGCCGCCGGGATCGCGGGGGGTTGTGGCTGTCTCCGGCGGGGTGGATTCGCTGGTGCTGCTGGACGTGCTACGGACGCTGGGTGGGGGGGCGCTGCATGTCGCCACGCTGGATCATGGGCTGCGCGGGGCAGCGGGCGCGGCGGATGCCGACTATGTGCGCGAGCTGGCGAGCCGGTGGGGGCTGCCGGTCACAGTGGGGCGTGCGGATGTGCCCGCCCTGGCGGCGGCGCTGGGCATCGGGCTGGAGGACGCGGCGCGCCGGGCGCGTTATGCCTTCCTGGGGCGGGTGGCGCGGGCCGTGGGCGCAGACTGGATCGCGGTAGGGCATCACGCGGGGGACCAGGCCGAAACGGTGCTGATGCACCTCATCCGGGGCAGTGGATTGGCAGGGCTGGGCGGAATGCGGCCCGACTCCGGGCTGCCGGAGGACGCCTGGCCGGATGACCTGCCGTTGACCTGCGATCCGCCGCTGGAACCGGTGGGCGCGTGGCGCGCTGTGCGAGTGGTGCGCCCCCTGCTGGAGATTGAGCGGGCGGCGATTGAGGGCTACGCTGCGGCGCGCGGCATGATCCCCCGGCAGGACGCTACCAACACCGACCGGGCTTACCTGCGCAACCGCACCCGGCACGAACTCATCCCCTTGCTCGAATCGGTGAATCCGAAAATCCGGGAGGCGCTGGTCCGGCTGGCTTCGGTGGTGCGCGAAGATGCGGCGCGGCTGGCAACCGCGGACGAATCGCTGCTGGCGCGGATCGGCACAGAAGGCCCGGCGGGCGAGTGGATGCGACTGGCGCGGGGCGCGTGGGCTGAGCTGAGTCGGGCGGAGCAGCGCGGAGTCTTGCGGGCGGCAGTGCGTCGGCTGCGCGGTGATGTGCACGACCTGGAGCTGGACCATGTCGAGCGGGCGCTGGAGCTGGCGGGGCGTTCGCATACCGGCGCGGTGGCCGTGCTGCCGGGCGGCCTTCGGATGCGCGTGGAGCGCGACGCGCTGGTGATGTTCCGTGACGACTCCGACCCGGCGGACCGAATCGACGCGCCCGCGCTGGAACCGGGGCAGGTATTGGGGCCGTTCGCGGCGGGCGAGCGGGTGACGTGGACGCTCGGCGGGTGGACCTTTGGCTGCCGGGCGTTGGAGCCAGGCGACGATCTCGCGCGGCTGCACGCGGACCCCTTAGCGGCGGCGCTGAGCGTACCGCCCGGCGCGCCGATTCTGCTGCGGGCGCGCCAGGTGGGAGATCGCTGGCTGCCGCGCGGCATGGGTGGTCATGGGCAGAAGCTCAAAGCGGCGTGGCAGAGCATGGGTGTGCCGGCAGCCTGGCGAGACCGGGTGCCGCTGCTGGTGATCGCGGGCGAGATCGGCTGGTTCGTCGCGCCGGATGCGCGGCAGGGACTGCGCGGGCGGGTGGCAGAGCCGTTCGCACCGGCGGGCGAAGAATGGTCGGGCGCGGAAGCCAGAATGGAGCCGGGCGAAGGACTGAATCGCGCGATCATAGTGGTGAGGTGGGTGAGGGCGAGTGATCTTTAGCTGGTTTTTACGAACCCTTTGTTTATGGCCTAAGCATTGGATTAACAGAGACTTGCATCTTTGCGAACCTGCACCTATAATTAAGATAAGATAAATGCCGGGGGAACTGAGCAGGCACATGGTGCAAGGATAACATACAGGGGCAAAAATCACGATGTCAAACGGTGATGATGCATTCATTCTTGTGGTTGACGACGAGGGCGCGATCCGCTACTCGATCAGCAAAACGCTTCAGCGCGTGGGGTACCAGGTTCATACCGCAGAATCCGGTGAAGAAGCGCTGGAGATGATGAAGCGCCAGAGCTATGACGTGGTGCTGACCGACATCAAAATGCCGGGGCTGACCGGCGTCGAACTGCTGGCGAAGATCAAGGAACAATCGCCGGACGCGGTGGTGATCCTGCTGACGGGGTACGCCAGCCTGGAAACCGCAATTGAGAGCCTGCGACTGGGCGCGCACGATTACCTGGTCAAGCCGAGCAGCAGCCAGGACATTCGCCAGAGCGTGGCGCAGGGCCTGGAGCGCTCGCGCAATATGCGTCACCGGCGCGCGCTGCTGCGGACCATCCGCGACAACGTCGAACAGCTCACCGGCGAGCCGGTCGCCGAGGGGACCGAGGCCGTGCCGCCGGGCAAGAGCCAGCCTGTCGGCACGCCGGTGGTGACCCCGGTGACGACCATGACCATCGGCCCGCTGACCATCTACCCTGGCCGCTACCAGATTTCGGTGGGCGACCAGCCGATTGACCTGACACCCACCGAGTTCGATCTGCTGCTGTACCTGGCGGCGCACCGGGGCCGCGTGGTGCCGTGCTCGGAGTTGGTGCGCGAGGTGCGCGGCTATACGCTGGAAGAGCACGAGGCGCGCGAGGTCATTCGTCCGCATGTGAGCAACCTGCGGCGCAAGCTCAAGTCGTCGGGGCAGAATCCCAACATCATCGTTAACGTTCGTGGCATCGGGTATCGCCTGGCGGAAACATCGTAAGCCTGCCTGTTCCCCGCGATTCCGCCGCCCGGCCCCAAACAGGTCGGGCGGATTGTTTTGAGCGACCGGAGACCTGCATCCGACGGCGGGCCGGTTTTCCGGTATACGGTATAATGGGGAACCAACAACCGGCTGCGCGGATCATACCTCAGGGATTAGACTGAATGGGCAATCTCAACCCAAACCTGCTGACCAAAGACACACAGACCATCCTCGATGACGCGGTAGGGATTCTGGATACCTATGGCAAAACGTTGATGACGCCCGAAGCTGTGCTGCTGGCGCTCATCCGGCGAAAGGGGACGGCTGCGGCGCGCCTGCTGGCCTATTTTGCCGAGCGGCGCGGGGCGGACCTGAACAAGCTCGAAGGGACAGTGCGGCGGGCGGTCCAGAGCCGCCGCGACATGAACGGCGACCTCAAATATCTGGCCTCGAACCAACGGGCCATCGAACTCAGCCGCTCGATGGTGATCGCGCTCGACGAGGCGCTGACGGTAGCGCAGTCACTCGATCAGAAAACGGTCGATACCGATCACCTGCTGGGAGTGATGACCGAGCGCGACATCGGCACAGCGGGGATGCTGACGCAGGTAGGCATCACCAAAGGGGCGGTGCTGGAGCAGTTGACCTCGTCGGGCACCAGCGTGAGCGTGATTCACCGGACGGAAATCGACATCAGCAGCGACATGGTGGCAGCGGCCCAGTCGGGAGCGCTGCAAGCGGTATACTTCCGCGAGGGGCTGCTGCGCGACCTGATCCAGATGCTCGGCCAGACGGTCAACCGCCACGTGATCCTGGTGGGGCCGGACGGCGTGGGCAAGCGCACGCTGGCCTACAGCCTCGCCCTGTTGATCGCCGAAGGGCAGGGGCCGGTCGGGCTGGCCAACCTGGTGCAGATCGACGAGCGCGCGCTGATCGACCAGCCGCAGAAGGCGGTCGAAACTTCACTGCGGCGAGCGCGCGGCGGGATTTTGTTCGTGCCGCACATTCACCGCTTTTTTGGCACCGCGCTCAAGGCCGAGTTCCCGAAGGCGACGCCGATTCTCCAGCGCGCCTTCCTGGAAGACAACCCGGTGATTATCGGCACGACGACCCAGGCGCTGTGGGAAGAGCGTCTGCGCGGCATCAACGCGGTGGTCGAGAATGTGCAGCTTTTGCAGGTGCCGCCCACCGATATCGAGCAGACGATCGAGATTCTCAAGGTGCACAAGCCGCACATCGCCGCCGACTACAAGATCGAAATCCACGACGAGGCGCTGCGGGTGGCGGCGAACCTGGCCCGGCGCTATATGAGCGGGACGCCGCTGCCGCTGGCTGCCGAACACCTGCTGCACCGCGCGGCCTCGCTGGTCAGCCTCAACGACCAGACTCACATCGCCTTCCGGCAGGAACTCGAAGACTCGGTGCTGGATACCGAAGATGTCACGCTGGCCGCCGCGCAGATGACCGGCATTCCCGTCAGCAAGCTGGGGCAGGACGAGCGCACCAAGTACGCCAGCATGGTCGAGCACCTGCACGAGCGCATCATCGGCCAGGACGAAGCGGTGATCGCGCTCAGCCGGGCGGTGAAGACGGCGCGCGTGGGGTTGAAGGACCCCAAGCGCCCGATCGGGTCGTTCCTGTTCCTGGGGCCGACGGGCGTCGGCAAGACGGAACTGGCGAAGGCGCTGGCCGAGTTTATGTTCGGCAGCGAAGACGCCATGCTGCAAATCGACATGTCGGAATACATGGACGAGAACACGGTCAGCCGGCTGGTGGGCGCGCCGCCCGGTTATGTGGGGTATGAGGGGGGCGGACAGCTCACCGACCGGGTGCGCGAGCAGCCGTATATCGTGGTGGTGTTCGACGAGGTGGAGAAGGCGCACCGCCGCGTGCTGGATGTGCTGCTTCAGGTGATGGAAGAGGGACGGCTGACCGATGGCCAGGGCAACGTGGCGACCTTCAGCGAGGCCGTGATCATCATGACGAGCAACGTCGGCGCGCGTGAGTTGGAAGTCTCGGTGATCGACGACGAGACGCGCGATGCCGTGATGGAAGAGGTGCGCGCCGAGTTCCGGCCCGAATTCCTCAACCGGCTCGATGAGATCGTGATCTTCCACCCGCTGAGCGACGAGCACCTGGCGCAGATTCTCGACTTGATGCTGACCAAAGAGAACAAGCTGGCTGCCGAGCGCGGCCTGGTGCTCGAATTTACGCCCGAAGCCAAGACGTGGATGCTGGCCCAGAACGATCACCCGGAATGGGGCGCGCGCCCGCTGCGGCGCAATATCCCGCGCAACGTGCGCGAGCAGTTGGCCGACTACCTGCTGCGCGAAAATCCGCAGGCCGGGGCGACGGTGAAGATCGATGCAGGCGAGCACGGGCTGGTGTTCACCATGCAGGTAGCGGGGAGTGCGAGCACAGGTTGACAGGTCCTCGCTTGACCAGGCGACCAACACGAATCGCTGATGATCTGGCCTCACTCCCAAGCGCCTCGCAAGAGGTGCGCCGATCGGGGGTGAGGCCGGCTTTTCGCCTGGAAAACTCGCTGCCAGGTTTTGCACGCACCTGGCGGGTGCATTTCGGTTGAGTTCACGTCCTGCATCCGCGGATGCTCAAGCACTTTGGCCGATTGATCGGATATGAGAGGGCGAACGATTGGCCTCACCCCCGCGCGGCCAAAACCGGGCCGCTTCGCCCCCTCTCCGAAAATTTTCGGAGAGGGGGCAGACCAAGCGCCTCCCAAGAGGCGCGCAGGTCGG